>NZ_JBHWUE010000056.1:0-69049 GCF_042738615.1 Rhodococcus sp. NPDC059968 | reverse complement strand
CCTCTTCTACCGGAGCTCCGCTACCCATTCGCGCACGACACGCCCAAGACCCGCATTCTTGACCGCCAGCCGTCCCCGCTAACTACACGGCTTTGGGGCTAGGCCGCAATGCGATGAGCATGTGTTCACCGGGCAGTCGTTGGTCGGGAATGCCAGCTGCCTCGAGTAGAGTCGCAACGGTTGCCTTGGCGGCAAGTTGCCCGACGAGGTCAAGGTCCGTGTCGACTGCGGTCATTGGGCGGTGCTGGGTGCCTTGGCCGTAGGGGACGTTCAGTGCCGGTTCCGGGTCGATGGAGCTACGTTCGCGGAGTTCGTCGCGCCGGCAGGTGAGGCATCCGTGATCACCCCAGGGCCGTAGTCGTGAGACTTCTCCGAGTGCGCCGCCTTCGAGGACGCAGGCCAGTATGGCGACCTTGTCCGCGCGACGGGTGAGTGCTGATCGGGCTACGCTGGCTGGTTCAGTTGAGCCTGGACACCTGATAGTGGCTGATCAGATGTCAGGCGGCCCGGTGGGCCCGCGCAGCCGCGAGCAGGCCGTCGGGCGTGGGCTTGACCAGCACGCTCAGGTACACGGTCAGCGTCGGCCTGTCTGTGAAGGAGAAATCGACGCTCAGGTAGCCGAGCACCAGATCGTCTGCGAGTCGACGGGTTTCGAGGATCCGGTACGCGGCGGTCATACCCGGCGGCTGGGAGTCGTAGTAGTCGGCGACACCCTGCGGTCCGACTGTATACGGGTGCAGGCCTTGGAAAATTGCGTCCGCGGTGAACTCAGCGGCGACGTGCTGGGGTTCGTGGGCGTCGACGGCGGCGTTCCACCGGTCGAGCACCCTGCGCAGGATCTCTTCGTTTTCAGCCGTGCTGTTCATGAGATGTCCGCCTCGCTGTCAGTGCCCGGCGCTCTGGCCGCCGTCGACGTGCAGGATCTCGCCGGTGACGAACCCGGCGTGCTCGAGGTAGAGGATCGCGTCGACGACGTCGCCGATCTCGCCGAGGCGGCCGACCGGGTGCAGGGCGGCGAGCGCCTCATGCGTGTCGACCGGGTGCATAGGGGTGCGGATGACGCCGAGAGCGACGGCGTTGACCCGGATTCCGCGGGTCGCGTACTCGACCGCCAGCGACTTGGTGACCGCGTTCAGCCCGCCCTTGGTCAGCGATGCGAGTGCCGAGGGCACCTGCGAGTTGGCGTGGTCGACCAGGGTGGTGGTGACGTTCACCAGATGGCCGCCGCGGCTGTGGGCGAGCATCGCGGCGACGGCGCCGCGGGAGATGTCGAAGAAGCCGCGCAGGTTCACGCCGGTCACGGCGTCGTAGTCCTCGTCGGTGTAGTCGGTGAACGACTTGGCCACGAAGATTCCCGCGTTGTTCACCAGTGTGTCGATCCGGCCGAACCGCGCCAGCGTCTGTTCGACGATGTCGGCGCCGGTTCCCGGCTGGGACAGGTCGCCGGGCACGGTCAGCACCTCGGGATCGTCGGATGCTTCGATGGAGCGGGAGGTCGCGGCGACGGCGTAGCCGAGCTTGCGGTAACCGGTGACCAGGGCCGCGCCGATGCCCTGGGATGCGCCGGTGACGATGGCAACTTTCTGGGTGGTGCTCATGAGTCGAATACTCGCTTTCGGGATCGTGGTGGGTGCACAAAGGCAAAATTCCCGAAATCCCGGTACTACGATTCGGACCACGGGGTGTTTCGCTCACGAATCGATGATGCGCGCGCGGCGGGTACACCCGCCAGTGTCAGACAACGCAACCCCCCCCCGCTCCTGCACCGCATGGGAGGGGGCAGACTGTTTCCTCTCGCAGCAAGGGAGGCATTGGCATGAGCACGCCCGCAACCGATCTCGACTTGACCCTTCCCATCATCGCGGCCCCGATGGCCGGCGGCGCATCCACATCGGCTCTCGTCATCGCCGCCGCTCGCGCCGGCGGTCTCGGGTTCCTCGCCGCCGGGTACAAGGCACCGCAAACGCTCGCCGATCAGGTCGCGACCGTGCGCGCAGCGGGCGGCCACTCCGGGACCCTCACTCCGCTCGAGGTCCCGCCGTGTCAAGGTCGACGCAGTGGTGATTACTGCCTTGCTGGCGCCCCCTGTCGCGGCGGCCGGGTCGGGTGGTGATGTCAGAGCGGTGAAAGGAGCCTTGCCCAAAGTTCCGGCAGTACCCCGCTATCTCGGAAGCCGACGCGGGCTGCGGCACAGCGTGAGCGACACGGATGCCCAACGCCCGGTCGCGGCCGCCAAGCGGCCGAACTCGGAGTTGCTGCGCAGCTTCCGCGGGAAGCTCTCGCTCGGTCAAGTTGGGCTGACACCCACGCCGACGGTCCGCCGGGTGCCGGGATTGCGGCGTGAGGAGTTGGCCCAGTTCGCTGGAGTCAGCGTCGACTACTACACACGGCTCGAGCGCGGCCGCAACGTCGACGTCTCCGTCCTCGACGCAATCGCCCTCGTATCACCGTGAATTCAGCGCCGACGACCAAGGGCCGGCGCTTGGCGGGCAGGGACCTCAGCGCCCGACGGCCCGTAATGGCGTGACGACTCTGCCTGAACCGCCTGCGTTCGGGCGAGTGCGGCGCGAGTCGCGGCCTCGACGGTCATCACGATGAAATCGCGTCGGCGAGAGTCCCGATCGCGACCGTCTGGAGACTGTGTCGAGAACAGCTGGTCTGCGGTCTGGAGAGCTACCCAACCGTCGACGAGGGTGATGATGGTGATGAGCAGTTCCTGGGCGTCGGTCTCGGACAGCTCGGGTACCGCTTTCCGTGCGTCGGCGACCTTTGCCCGAGCGTGCTTCCGCCTCGATTCCGCCGCGACGGGTGCCTCGCGCTCGAGTCCCTCCCAGAACTTCAGGCGCGTGAAAGTAGGGTGCGCACGTTGGTAATCGAAGCGGCGGCCGGCGTAGTCCGCGATGGCGGAGACCCCGTGACCTGACAGTTCGACAGCGGCCAGCGAGGTCGCCAACTCATGTTCGAGAACAGCGCTGAAGAACGCCTCTTTCTTGCCGAAGTACTGGTAGATGCGCTCTTTGTTCACGCCCGCTTTCTCGGCGATCCGATCGACACGGGCGCCGGCCAGCCCGAACGCGCTGAACTCCGTAACGCCCGCCTCGAGCAGAAGCCTTTTGGTTCGTTCGGTGTCCCATGCCATTGGGTCATCCTACGGCAACCCCCAACTATTTGGTTGCAAATGAGTGAGGCATGCCCTACTCTGCGGAGTGCAACTGAATAGTTGGAGTTTCGGGAAGGGCTGCCTCAGGATGGAATCTCTTGTTCTTGTAGCTGCAGTGGTGGAGCATCTCGCTCCGGCGACCACCAAGCGCCGCCATCCACGGACGGACTGGCATGCTCGGGATCTTGTGCCGGTGCCGCACCCCTCAATCCACGTAAGGGCGGCGGTCACCTGGGTGTCCATCTTCCCGCTCGTCACGTTGGGCATGACGGTCATGGCCTTGTCGGGGCCGATCACGGCCAGCTGGCCGATGTGGCTGCGGGCAATGGTGTTGACCGGTGTCGTCGTTCCCACCTCGGTGTATCTCATCGTGCCGCGCATGCTCGCATCCGTTCGGTGGATGAGCCGGCGCTGTCGTCGCGTTGCCGCCGCGCAGTCCGACGATCGCCATCAGTCGGCAGGACAGCACCGGAATGGAGGTCAATGACGTCGTATCGCTCGAGCGGCTGCGCCAGAAGGTCGCCGACGCCCCGCGACTACCTCCGCAACCCATATTGACTCAGGTTCGCGGCTGCGAGAAGAGTGGGAATCGAGACGAGTGCGCGAATGCAGCGCATTCGACTCACAGAGGAGGACGGCAAAGACGCGAGTCGCACGTGTCAGAACCAATCTGCACACGCTTCGCAGCGGTAACGGTTTGCTCGGTCCTGTGATCTCGTGAGAGGGCTGATGTAGATGGCTGATTCGCGGAACGGGGATTTCGAAGTCGCATGGTCCGAGCGAAGGAATAGCTGATGCGTCGTGTCGCGCTGATCACCGGAGCCAGCCGGGGAATCGGTGCGGCGACCGCCCTCGTCCTCGCCGAGCGGGGGTTTCGGGTTGTCGTCAACTACCGGTCGAGTGCCGAGGAGGCAGACGAGGTCGTCCAGGCCGCGACCGCGGCCGGCGGTGAGGCCGTGGCGATTCAAGCCGACGTCACCGTACCCGACAATGTGACCGAAATGATCGACGAAGTTAACCACAAGTGGGGCGCAGTCGACGTGCTCGTGCACAACGCATTGATCCCCTTCGATGTCACGTCGTTTGCCGATTTGAGCTGGGAACAGCTCGGCGGCAAGCTGGACCGCGAGCTTCGCGCCGCATTCCTTGTCACCAAATCTGTAGTGCCGGGAATGATTTCCCGCGACTACGGTCGGCTGGTGTACCTCAGCACGGGGTTGTCCCGCCAGCCCCGCGGGGGGATGATCACACTGGGCACCGCCAAGGCGGCGCTGGACCAATTCGTCCGGTACATCGCGCTCGAGTTGGCGCCGCACGGGATCACTGCGAACCTCGTCGCGCCCGCCACGGTCGACGAAACGAAGGTGACCGAGCAGTTGACGACCGAGCAGATAGGTCACCTCGGCGCAACCAACCCTATGGGGCGCCTCGTCCGTCTCGACGAAGTGGCCAAGACGGTGGCCTTCTTGGCAAGTGAGGAATCCGGCTTCACCACTGGGCACTACCTCCCTGTCAACGGCGGCCTTTCCATGGAGTGAAACCAGTCCCGCCGCTGCGGACGTCATCAGATTCGGGGAAGGGTTTCGGCCATGCACACGATCGACCTGGCCTATGCCGGGCATGGTATCCACGAGGAACTGGTCGCCTATGTAGCCGACCAGGAAGGGTATTACGAGGCCGAAGGCGTCCACGTCGCCATCCGCGACGGGGTCCACTGGCAAACGGAGCGTTTGCGCCGCGGCGCAACGATCGGTCTAGGCCGCGTCATGTTGTCGCGGCTGACCGACGGCATCGGCTGGAAAGTGCTCAGCGTCAACACCCATCGTCCGCTGTTCTGGTTTCTCGGCAGCGCCGATGTGACATCCATGGAGGAGCTCCGCGGCCGCCGCCTGGCGGTCCACGCTGCTCACACGGCCCCCGGTTGTTTTGCCCGGATCGTCCTGCGCAGGAACGGTCTGGACCCCAACCACGACCTTGAGTGCGTGGTGCGCGATCCGGGTGACTACCAGATGGACCTGCGACGCCTTCGGGATGGCTCCATCGACGCTGCCTACGTCGGCAGCACGCTCTCACCCGAACAGGTTGCCGAGGAGGAAGGGTTCCACCTGCTTGCCTGGGTGGGCGATCACTTCCAGATCCCCACCGTGGGCGTCGCCGTGGACCCTGTTCATATTCCGCTGGACAGCCCCGCGCTGCAGGCCCTGGTGCGGGCCAACCGACGGGCCCTCCGGACGATCGCCGAACAGCCCCACCTGGCCGTCGACTACATCGCCTCGTTCCTCAACCGACTCACTCGTGATGAAGCGCATCGGCACTACGACCGCTACATCGGCCCGTACTTCACCCCCGACGGCCAGGTGGACCTTGACGTAGCCCGGCAAGCGATCAACTCCGTCGCGGCCGAACTGGGCGTCGCGCAGGTAGCCGTCGACGAGATCTATTCGCCCGCCCAAGATTTCTTGTGAACAGCCTGTTTGATGCGTTCTCGGGAACCCGGAGGTCGACATGAGCGTAAATCTGTTCAGGGGCTTGCCGAGCAGGCCGGCGAATACGACGCCGACATTCGTTGGGGTTACGCCCTGACCGGTTTCGCCCAGCACGAGGACAGTGTGACGGTGCGCCCTGACCGGCGACGTCTCTGGGCGTCGGGGCGCATAGAGACCGCCCCTGCTCGATCCGCGGTTTCCTAGAACAACTGCGTGTTACTTGAATTCTCATGAAAACGCCGAGGCGATCAAGATCAATTCAGTGGATGCCGCAACCTGATCGTCGACTCGGTGGCGAGGTACGCTGCAAGTTCTGCGATTGCTGCCGTAACCGACTCGAATGCCGGGCGGAACACAGTTGAGACAGAGCGCAAGGGTGAGTTTTTGCACCTGAGATAATCAAATTAGCTCTCTAATCGATTCGAGATTCGATTGGAACAGGACATAGGAGTAAGGAAGGATGACGACTTCCGGAAGGGATGCGATATTCGAGACTCTCTTGGAATCGGCCAAGCGCCTCTCATTCGATCCGCGGGACCCCCTGGTTTGCCAATCCGATCCAGATGACGCCGAATTTCACGGGATGACACCCGAGTGGTCGCCTCTCTTCGGCACCGCTACGTGGGAGGCCATGGAGGAGTCGGAACGCGTCCGCCTCACCAGAAGCGAGGTCGCGCAGTTCCTGGGCGTCGGAATCTGGTTAGAGGTGGGATTGCAGGTGGCGTTGCTCCGGGCCAGCCACAGTGCGGACCCAGCCCGCCCGGACATCAAGTTTCTGTTCAACGAATGCGCCGACGAGAACCTGCACTCGTTGATGTTCGTCAACGTCATCGACAGCATCGGATCGCACTTTTATAGACGCGACCGCTCACTGGACTTTTTCGGATGGCTGTTCAGGACCATCGCATGGGACGAGGTGGCGTACGGAATCGTACTGGCCGGAGAAGAGATCTTCGACGTCATGCAACGTGATTGGATGGCGAGCGAAGACGTCGCCGCGCCCATCCGCAGGGCTTGCTATATCCATGTTATCGAGGAATCCCGGCACATGGCGTACGCGCGTCAGAAGATCCGCACTCGGTTGATCAAGATTTCGCGCGTCCGACGGTTTGTCAGCACTCTGGTCATCGCGATGGGAACGCATCTCGTCGCGAAGAGCCTGGTCAATCGTCGAATGTACGAGGACCTCGGCCTGGATTGGAAGGTCGTGGGGCCGGAAATCGCCGCAAACGAACACCACCGGATAATGTTCCGCAGGGCCGCAGAACCGTTTATCGAATTCCTGAGCAGAGAAGGGCTGCTGAATTTCGGCGCGCGATGGATCTACCGAAAATCGAATCTTCTCTGAGCAAGCAGGAGTCGTTGTGACCCATGTTGTCCTAGGACATTGCTGTAAGGACGCCTCGTGCGTGCGGGTGTGCCCGCAGAACTGCATTCATCCCGCCCCCGGCGAAGCGGGTTTCGAGGCGGCCGAGACGTTATTCATCGACCCGCGCTCGTGTATCGATTGCACCGCCTGCGTCGAGGCCTGCCCGGCGTCTGCCATCAAACCCGAGTGGATGTTGACCGTCACCGAACGACCCTACGCGGCCCGCAACGCAGAGTTCTTCGAGCAGGCTCCCGCCAAGTCCCGCCCCCGGTCGCGACGGATCCGCTTCGAGCAACCGCTGGGCAGGCCGAGCGACAGGCCGAGGATCGCCGTCGTTGGATCCGGGCCGGCGGCGATGTATACCATTCGCGAACTCCTTCGGCGATCGACCTCGGTACGCATCACCGTCTTCGAACAACACGGCGAAATCGGAGGCCTACTGCGCCGGGGCGTCTCCAGGGACCACGTCGGCGTTCGCGACGTGATCCGACTCTTCGACGTGCCCTTCAACGACGATCGCGTCACGATCATCCACAACACGGAAGTCGGCGTGGATGTCTCGGTCGAAGACCTTCGGACCAGATTCGACGCCATAGTGCTCGCGTGTGGCGCTTCACAGCCGCGGAGACTCGGACCCAGGACTGCGGATCGGGGCGAGGGTGTCTATGAGGCCATCGACATTCTGGTGGCCGAGAACTGTGGGGCGTCCGGCTTTCGCCCGCGCGGGCCGCTGGGACCGAGATCCCTCGTGGTCGGGGCGGGAAACGTCGCCTTCGATGTCATCCGATGGATGGCCAATACACGCGACCGAGGTGCCGCGGCCGAAGCGGTGACGGAGGTGGTGGTGTTGTCGCGCTCGGCCCCGGAACGCGCCTCCTTCACGCCGTCGGCGTTCTACGAGCTTCTGGACCTCGAGAACGTCGAGGTGCTGATCGACCGCTCCGGCCGTCCGCCGGGTGCGGGTGCAGACGCCCCGCTGCTACGTGACATTTCCGCCCTGCCTGCTGCCGATATCTGCGCGGCAGACGGCCCGACCGCCACCGACGCGGGCAGGCTGCGCGTTGTTTTGTCCTTCGGACAGGAGGTGACCGATCTCGGGAAGACAGTGGCCGGCGGCGTCGCCGTCACCACGACGAGCGGTCGGACCTTCCTCGCGGACTCCGCGATATGCGCCACCGGATTCACGACGAAGCAGATCGACGGCATCCCCGTGGACGAGCGGGGGGTCGTGCCCAACCGCCGAGGACGAGTGATCTCGCTCGAGACGGGCGAGCGGCTCGACGGACTGTATGTAGTCGGCTGGGCGAAACGAGGCGCCTCCGGCGGCGTCGGCGACAACCGTAGCTGCGCCACGGGAACTGTGGCGCAGCTCGCCGCAGACCTGCACTCGCGGGTGTGACGCCCGGTCTTCTCTACACCCCATTTCTGCGCATCCCGCCGTTCGGGGTGTTCGGACAGCGTCTACATAGAGGCCATACTTCCTGCCACTGACGTGGCTGGCGTTGGAGATGGATGTACTTCACGGCTACCCGTAACACCTTGCGGTGTTGCGGGTTCTACCGTGTCCGACGCCGACGCTTGTGGCGCAGGAACAGTCTTTGTCTGGTTCACCCCCACCGGTGGTGTCGCGGCGGGAGCACTGCGACGGACACGGCGATGCCGCGGCCGGCGCGGAGTGGGACTCTTCTTGTCGCGGCATCGGCGCACCGGCGCATGCTCGGTCACCCGGATCCGCGGATTCTCCCCGCGCTTGCGAACGACTTTTCCGCGTCCCAGCAATGCCCGTTTTGTCAGGTTCACGCCCGCCACGTGGTCACGATTTCCGCCGACTTTGTACTGCCCCGCCGATGCCGCACCCCAGGATCCCACCCACGCCGTCGGCACCGATGCTGCCGGAGGCGCCGTTGACGAGGCCCTTCAGCCCGGTTCGGACCGCATCGAAGCCTCCATCGGAGAGCAGGACGTTTTTCCTCCGAAAATTCGTTCGATGGCGCCGAGATTGAGCCACTGGGAGTACCAGTTGGCAACGTCCCAGGGCTGTTCGACAAACATCGGCCCATGGCATTCCACTTTGCTCGGGCATCAAGCCTATATCGGTGCGCATTCCCGACTGCTGGTCGAGAATCGGGGACCGGGCAGATGATGTGGATCGGTTCACCGCGGATGGTCTGGTGGGAGAGGTCGGCGCGGGTGTGGCCGACTCCCGCAGGATTGAATCGGCCGCCGGGCTGACGTTTCCTGCCAGCCGCAAAGGGCGTGGGTGGGGCTTATTCGGAGAGGATGAAGAGTTTGCAGCCGCGTTGGTTGGCGCGGTTCGCGGTTTCGACGCTGGTGGCGTCTCTGCCGTCTGCGCTTTCGGCGTTGGCTGAATCTGCCATCGATTCGCACCATCCGTCGAGCGCTTCGTTGCCGGTATCGAAGGTGCCGTAGACTCGGGCGGTTTGGTTGGGGCTGCGGTCGGCCGGTGTTGTTTGGCCGGTGCCTGGTTGGGGTGAGACGGGCTTGGCGGCGGCGGTGCCGGCGGTACCGGTGAGCGAAATCGCTAGGGCAGCAAGCCCGATGAGGGCTGCGTGGGTGGCGGTGTTGCGGAGCATGCAGTGTCCTGTGCTGTGGATTGAAGTTACGGGTGTCGTACGTCAGGAAGTGGGTGTTCCGTTGGGTGGGGCTTATTCGGAGAGGATGAAGAGTTTGCATCCGCGTTGGTTGGCGCGGTTTGCGGTCTCGACGCTGCTGCCGTCTCTGCCGTCAGCGCTCTGGCTGTTGGCGATGTCCGCCTGTCCCTCGCACCACTGATCTTGTAACTCGTTGCCGGTATCGAAAGTGCCGTAGACCCGGGCGGTTTGGCCGGGGCTGCGGTCGGCCGGTGCTGTTTGACCGGTGCCTGGTTGGGGTGAGACGGGCTTGGCGGCGGCGGTGCCGGCGGTGCCGGTGAGCGAGATCGCGAGGGCAGCAAGCCCGATGAGGGCTGCGTGGGTGGCGGTGTTGCGGGGCATGCAGTGTCCTTCTTGCGTGTGGATCGTTGGCTGTCTCCAGCCTGCGTCACCAGGAGACCGGCGGGTAGGCACCTGAGGGGTGGGGTCCGCACCCCCAGGATCGAGAGCGTCCCCCCGCGGCGCGTAGTCACCGCCACGGTTCGGCATCCGGCATCCGGCGCCGAGTGGTGAGTGGGGTGTGCGTATGAAGTCTCGGCAGCCGACGACTCGCGATGGGTTCGGATGCTGCCGCGGTTGTGGGGCGCTGACCTGTACGAGAAGGTGACCGTCACCAGATCATCTGCGGTATCCGATCCTCCTCGCCCGCCCGGGTGCTCGTGGGGACCAGGAAATCGAAATGCGCTCCGACGCAGCAGTTTCAGGGCAGGTTCGGGCCGTCGTAGGTGCAGATTTCGCCGTTGGTGGGCGTGCGGACCGCGAGTCGGAGGCACTGAGCGCGACCGCCGGCGGACCTGGAACCGCACTCTGGGCATTGCGAGGGATGGGCCGGACGACGGCGAGAAGCGGATTGTCCCCAGGGGTCGTGGTTGTAACGTTCTGCGAAGACATCGTGAATTGCTCAACTGTCTGCGTGGAGTCCACTTTGCTGGCCCGCTCTTGGGGTGGATGGGCTACCGGGGTGGCCGTGGGCGGATCGGTGACGGCGGTCCCGGTCGCGGCGGCGGGCATCGTCATCGGTTCGTGCAATCGTTGACAGTCCCACCCCCGCCACTCACACGGCCTGCCCCGGTGCGAACCTGAGCGGCGCGAACCTGACCGAGGCGGACCTGACTGGCGCAATGCTCGGCCAGGACTTGGGGATCACCGACCTGAGCGGCGCGAACCTGACTGGCGCAGACTTCATCGGGACGCTGCTGAGCCCCGGAGATCAGACCGCACAGGCGGACCAGGGCGGCACCGCGACGGTCTCTTGGGTCGATCCCGCGATGGCATTCGGCTATCCAGTCACGTTCGGACCCTGTACCCCTGCGTCGGGTAGCGTGTTCTCGGTGGGAACGACGCCGGTCACCTGCGGCGTGAGCACGAACGTGGGTGATCCGGGCACCCTCACCTTCGACGTCGACGTGTCTCCGTTCGGCGTTGCTCCCACCATCTCGGGTACGCCCCCGGCGGGCACCGTCGGCACTTCGTACAGCTTCGCGTTCACGGTGGCCGGCACCCCGGTCCCGACGGTGACGACGGCGGACCCACTGCCTGCCGGACTCACTCTGTCCGCTGCGGGCGTGTTGTCGGGGACGCCCACCGCGGCGGGGTTGTTCCCGATCACCGTCGGCGCGAGCAACGGCGTGTCGCCGGATGCCACCACCGGCGTGAGCATCGAAATCTCACCCGCTTCGACGGACGGTTCGCTTCAGGACCTGTTCGGCAGTTAGCGGCTGGTCGCCGACCGACGCGAGATACCCCCGCCAGCTTCGGTCCCGATGCAGCGCCGGACGAATCGGCGTGGCGTGACTCGCTGAAGAGGTGGAGCCGGTGAAGGGTTGGGCCAGTGCTGGCACGGGTCAGAGCCTCGGTATCGCAACACCGTCGGGCGGGCTGAATCGCAGTGCTGTCCCGTCGAGCGTCGTACGTGTACTGGTAGTGATCGGCGCGAACGCCTCGCTCGTCATCAGTGGTGCTGATCGATGACTAGGTGCCACCCAGATGCTGGATCAGTTCGCGCGAGGTCCAGGCGAGTCGGTCGAAGTTCTGCGGCTGGGCCTTTACCCTGGCATCATGCCCGACGACCTGCTGATCGCGCGGAATCCGGAAGCGGATTCGACGCTTCCCTATCTGGTCCGGGTCCCGCTGGGACCGGGCGGCATCGTGGTCAAGGCCAAGCGGCCCTGGCCCCGCGAATCCAAGGTGTACTGCCACCGGGCCGAGGGGTGGCCGGCCGACGCCGAGATCCTCGAGCGGCTCGAGGTGCGTTCGTGCACCGGGCGAGGCCCCGCGATCGACCTGGTGCTCACTCGCGCCCGAGAGAACCGCTCCCAGCTGGTGGTGACCCGAGCGCGGGGGCGGGAGGTGATCTTCCGGCAGTCGCCGCGCACCGCTAAACAGGCGAGGCCCGCGGTGACGGTGCCGACGGCGCGGGCCCACGGCCGCGTGCTCGACATCGTCGTCGACACCGCCGAAAAGTATCCGTACAACTTCGCGAAGCAGCAAGCGAGCACGGTGCGGCGACGGCTGCCGGTGGGGGACTACGCGGTTGAGGTCGGTGACGAGATCGTGGCAGCGGTGGAACGCAAGACGCTCGAGGATCTTGCGGCGAGCCTGCTTTCCGGGCGGATGACATACGCGGCGGCGGAGTTGACTGCGTTGCCTCGGGCCGCCGTGGTGGTCGAGGACCGGTACGGCCGGCTGTTCAAGCTCGAACACGTCAGCGGCGCCAAGGTCGCGGAGGGTTTGGCCGAATTGCAGGCTCGGTTCCCGGCGCTGCCGGTGACCTTCTGCGAGAGCCGGCAATTGGCACAGGAGTGGACCTAACGCTGGCTGGGCGCATGTCTGCACGAGTGGGAATCGGCTCGGGCGACTGCTGATCTCGAAACCACGTTCGCGACCGCCGGTCCTGTCCTGACTGCGGAATTGGCCCTGCCGCGTCCCGGGGTCGTCCGCGCCTGGGCCCGGGCTCAGGGCATCGCGGTGTCGGAGAAGGGGCGGATCCCGGCGGTGGTGATGCGAGCGTTCGCGGCAGCTCACGCAGGATCCCCGTAATCGTCCACCGACGTACACGGGGGTGCAGCGGATAGCTCCCGTGCCCCTCGTTCTGGGGCAGTGCTCCGACACGGCCGAAGGATGCGGTCGCCGGCTTCAGCCCCCGTTGCGGCTCGAGCGCATCCCATCTGCTGATGTCGCAGTGGCTTCCCGCGGATGTTCGCCGCGGACAGCTCATCGAGTTGGCGCCGGCGATCGCTGCGCAGGTCTTCGTGAACTCCTTGGTGCCGGCAACGATTCTGCCGGGGCGATCGCGGCCCAGCAGTACCGCACCATGGGCACCGAAGCCATCGCATTCCTCGACCTGTGCACACACCGGGCCGGGATCATCTGGGGTACGCCCGTCGACAAGATCGCACGCTTCGCTCTGGCTGCGCTCGACGGACTGGTGTTGCGCTGGCTGGCCAGCCTCGGGGCCGCGGTCACCGTGACGTCCCCGGGCTGAGGGCGTGGATCACCGAACGGCCCAGTGCAGTGTTGGTGCGGGTGTAACCGCGGGAGGCAGAGCACGTCTTCAATTGAGGCGCTCAGGTCGACAGTCGATCCGCGGCTGCGTCCATATCAGGTCGTTGTGCTCGAGGTCGACGGCGGGAGCCCCGTGCCGAGGTGGCGGGTCAGATCGAAGGCGAGCACCCGGTCGAGGTGGACAAAGGTTTCGAATTTGGCGCCCGGGGCGATCGCGGCGTCGGACTCGACGTGGTGCATCAGGTCGAGAACCGCCGGCATGTCGAGGTTTCGGTCGAATGCACGATACGCGGCTTCGACGATGTCTGCGGGCATCGGAACGGAGGTGTGCGTGCTCCAGTCGGCGACGAGCTGCCGCCATCGATGCAACAGCCGCGCGGCGCCGGCGATCCGCTCTATTGTCAAGGGCGCTTGCTGCCGGTACGGCGTCGAGAGCAGCACACAACGCAGCGTCAACTGATCATGACCGGCGTGGATCAGATCGTCGAGCGGCTCGGACCCGGCCGCGGCACCGACTGTCAGAGCAGACTCTGCAGTTGCGTCTTCGGCCGCGGTGACCATGAGCCCGACCGAGGTGCCGACTCCGGCCGCCGCGGCATCGACGGAATCGAAGACTCCCGCCGGTGGGCGGATCATCCACACGTCGAGATCGCCTGGCGCCAAGGGTGAACCGGGTCGGGAGGCGAGAAAGGTGAGTGCGACCTGCGAGCGGTGCACATCCTCGAGTACCCGTCGGGTCAGGTCGGCCACCAGGAGTGTGCGGATCGCCCCGGCCGTCAAGGAACGGTCCGAGACGGGAACGCGTACACACAGGTGGACGACGCTGCCCGGTATACCGAGTGTGGCAGTGGGTGTGGCGTTGGCGTCCGAGAGGATCAGCATCTTCTCAGTCTGGTCTAGGCCGGCTCACCCGCGACAGCCCCGCTCGCATTTGGGGCGGGCCGCTGTTTGTGACCGTGGATCACAGGCTGCCCTGAGGTTCAGCGCTGGCCACCGGCATCCGCTCTGAACCGTGCGTGAAGAGGCGTATCGTCCAGTGTGAACTAGATCACACTGCGTCGTCTGGCGTCCGGCCCCACAACCCGGCCGAGGAGACCGATCAGCGGTTTGGCCGTCCGCCAGGGGTAGGGAGGTGGCCGATGATCCGCACGAGTTCACCCTTCGCCGCGGAGCGAGCACCCTGCGGGCGTGTGGTGGACGGTCGACGGCACCAGGAGAACGACGACGAAGGCCTGCGCATCGACGACCGGACCTACGCCTGCGGTTGCCGCATAATTCGCCACGAATTCCACGACGGCTCCGTCCGTATCAAGACCATCCGCCACGACGGCAAGGTCCTGAAGGACGAGCACAGCGGCAATCACGAGGCCTGAAAATGACCGCATTCCACGACGTCGTCATCGTCGGCGGCGGTGGCGCGGGCCTGCGTGCGGCCATCGCCATCGCGGAAGCCGACCCGAAGCTGAGCGTCGCGATCGTGTCGAAGGTCTATCCGATGCGCAGCCACACAGTCTCAGCAGAGGGTGGAGCCGCTGCCGTCATCGCCGATGACGACACCCTCGACGAACACGCCTACGACACCGTGTCCGGCAGCGACTGGTTGTCCGACCAGGATGCCGTCGAGGCATTCATCGAGGAAGCCCCGACCGAGCTGCTTCGCCTCGAACACTGGGGCTGTCCCTGGAGCAGACAGTCGAACGGGCACATTGCCGTGCGCGCTTTCGGCGGAATGCGAAAGAAGCGCACGTGGTTCGCCGCCGACAAGACCGGCTTTCATTTACTGCACACACTGTTCCAGACGGCACTGTCCTATTCGGACATCGTGCGTTACGACGAGTGGTTCGTCACGACAATTCTGGTCGACGAAGGCCGGGTGCGCGGCGTGGTGGCGATCGAGTTGGCCACCGGCCGGATCGAGACGATCTTGGCCGGCGCCGTCATCATGTGCACCGGAGGCTGCGGTCGGGTCTTCCCCTTCACTACCAACGCCAACATCAAGACCGGCGATGGCATGGCTCTGGCCTACCGGGCGGGCGCCGGCCTGAAAGACATGGAGTTCGTCCAGTACCACCCGACCGGCCTACCCTTCACCGGCATCCTGATCACCGAGGCCGCCCGTGCGGAAGGCGGATGGTTGCTGAACAAGGACGGCTACCGCTACCTGCAGGACTACGACCTCGGCACACCCACTCCCGAACCTCAGCTGCGGAGCATGGAGCTGGGGCCGCGCGACCGGCTCTCTCAGGCATTCGTGCACGAGCAGGAGAAAGGCCGGACCATCGATACCCCCAGCGGGCCGATCGTCCATCTAGACCTTCGCCACCTCGGCGCGAACGTCATCGACGCCAAACTGCCATTCGTGCGCGAACTGTGCGCCAGCTACCAGAACATCGACCCGGTCCACGAACTCATCCCGGTGCGCCCGGTCGTGCACTACATGATGGGTGGGATCCACACCGACATCCACGGCGCAACCGACTTGGCCGGCCTGTATGCCGCGGGCGAAGTCGCGTGCGTGAGCATCAACGGCGCCAACCGGCTGGGCTCGAACTCCCTACCGGAACTGCTGGTCTTCGGAGCCCGCGCAGGACAGGCCGCGGCGGACTACGTGGGGCAACTACGCACCAGGTCATCCAGCGCGGCGGTCGAAGCGCAGGGACGCGACGAGCAGCACCGGCTCGAAACCGAGCTTGCCCGGCACCAGGGCGAGGGCGGCTCGGGTCGTGAACGCATCGCCGACATTCGTACCGAGATGCAGGATGCGATGGAGGCCGGGGCCGGCATCTTTCGGGACGAGGAAACACTGAGCAAGGCGGTCGACACACTCAGGGCGCTGCGGGAGCGCTACGCCGGCGCGGCCATCGATGACCACAGCCGTACCTTCAATACCGAACTGGTCGCCACCCTCGAGCTGTCGTGCATGTTGGACGTCGCCGAGTGCATCGTGGGCAGCGCCCTGCGACGGGAGGAGTCTCGCGGCGCCCACCAGCGCACCGACTTCCCCGCGCGTGACGACGAGCGGTATCTGGCCCATTCACTGATTCATCGGGAGCCCGACGGGGAGTCCCGCTTCTCGTACCTCCCGGTCACGATCACCCGCTGGCCGCCGGGCGAGCGGGTATACGGGAGATGAGAGCCGTGGCGGACACAACCACTGCCGACACCATCACGATGGAGGTCTCGCGCTACCGCCCCGAGCAGGAGTCCGAGCCGGCATTGCAGAGCTACAAGGTTCCGCTGCGCAAGCAGTGGGCGATCCTCGACGGCCTCAACTACATCAAGGACCACCTCGACGGCACGCTGTCCTACCGCTGGTCGTGCCGGATGGGCATCTGCGGCAGCTGCGGCATGACCGTCAACGGCGAGCCCAAGCTGACCTGCTCGACATTCCTGACCGACTACGCGCCGGGGCCCGTCCGGGTCGAGCCGATGCGAAACTTCCCGGTGATCCGCGACCTGGTCGTCGATATCAGTGATTTCATGGAGAAGCTGCCCACGGTCAAGCCATGGCTGATCCGCTCGGACGACACCGAGCCCGCGGACGGCGAGTATTTGCAGACACCGGAGCAGATGGACGAATACAAGAAGTACAGCATGTGCATCAACTGCATGCTCTGCTACGCCGCCTGCCCGGTGTACGCCCTCGACCCCCTGTTCGTCGGCCCGGCGGCGATTGCGTTGGGGCAACGGTACAACCTGGACTCGCGGGACGAGGGCGCCGAGGACCGGCGTGATGTACTCGCCTCCGCGGAGGGCGCGTGGGCCTGCACCTACGTGGGCGAGTGCAGCGTCGCATGCCCCAAGGGCGTCGACCCCGCCGGCGCGATCCAACGCTACAAGCTGACCGCGGCGACGAAGTCGCTCAAGGAGTTCCTGTTGCCCCGAGGTGCGCGGTGACCGCCGGACCCGTCGGCGCTGGAGGCATGGACACCGCTCCCACCGGCGCCGGAGGCGCATACCCGGCTCGCCCGTACCGGCCACCGGTGTCGCGGTTGTGGTGGCTTCGGCGACGCTCGTACTTCCTGTTCATGATGCGCGAGCTGTCGAGTGTGTTCGTCGCGTGGTTTGTGGTGTTCCTGCTGATGCTGGTCGACGCGGTCAGCTCCGGTCCCGTGGCCTACCAGGAGTTCCTCGACTGGAGCGCCCGCCCGTGGGTGGTCGCGCTCGACGTGATCGCCTCGGCTTTCGTGCTGCTGCACGCCGTGACGTGGTTCAACCTGGCGCCCAAGGCGATGGTGGTCCGGCTGCGCGGGCGGCCAGTTCCGCCACGTGTGGTGCTCACAGCGCATTACGGCCTGTGGGCGACGTGTTCGGCGGTTGTGGCGTGGGTGATCTTGCGATGACGACAAAGAGGACACCGGCACGGAATCGGAGCACACCGAGATCGCTGGAACCTGCAGCGTGGCTGCTGTTCAGCGCTGGTGGCATGACCGCGGCCTTGCTGATTCCCGTACTGCTGGTTTTGTTCGGCGTCGCGATCCCGCTCGGCTGGTTGGCCGCGCCCGACCACTCCCACCTGCTGTCGGTGCTGCACCATCCGGTCACACTGCTGGTGCTCTTCGGGCTCTGTGTTCTGGCATTGTTCCACTGGGCGCATAGATTTCGCTTCGTCCTGTATCACGGCTTGCGTCTCGAGCGGGCCGGTGGGGTGATCGTGGTGCTGTGTTACGGCGGCGCGGTGGTGGGGTCCGTTGTGGCCGCGTATCTGCTCATCAGCGCATGGTGACGCCCGATGCAGTCATCGCGGGACCCGCACACGCCGCGCGGATACCGTTCGGGCAGTGAATGCGTGTGCCGCGACCTGAAAGGGCGTTGAATTGTCCTGCCGGCGTGGACATTGTGCCGGCGATGACCTGCGCGCAACCGTGGCCTCCGTGAGCGCCGGTACAGGGCGGGTGTGGGTCCAACACGCCGGAAAATCAGTTCGTAGCAGCGACTTCCGTCATCCACAGGGTCGGGTACCGGAATCGTCAGGGGGGCGCCGCTGGTCGCCGCCATGTGTCGCGGCTCTGCGGTGGGGATCATGCGTTTGAGCGCTTCGAGTGGGGCGGTGATCACGGTGGACATGTGCACGACGTTAACCCTGATCAGGGCATGAGTGCTGAGCATTCGAGGACCAAGTTGGTTCGCTCTTTTTGGGCGTCGAGGGAGTGGGCGTGATGCACCTCCGCAACGAACAACGCCGCAGTCAAATGCGCATCTGCCCCTCGGCCATGGACTCGACCGGAAAAAGAAGAGCCCGTTGGGTCGCGCAGTCCGGGTCGTCCAGTCCGCCGATCCGCTAGCGGCGCTACGACGCCGTAGCCCCTGGTCGGAAAGCCCTCGATATCCGGTGTTGCGAGGTTTTCCCGTAAGGACACCTGTTCGCCCGACCGGGGTCGGGCAGCTTTGGCGCGTGTGCGAACGTGAGGATGCTCGGTGTGATCGGTTAGCCGTCGGAGTCGAATACCCATCCGTGGATGGTCATGTGGGAGCAGCGCTTGTGGTCAGCCTTAGCCCGTACGGACACCTGCGCCGTTATCGCCGCCATCGCGAGGGTGCGTCATGGCGGGGGAGCCGTTGATCTCGACGAGGCGGAGAGCGTGTCTGCGATTTCACCGGGATCTGCCCCGTGATGATGTCGGTACGCGCAGGTGCGCCGTTGTACGTGCGCACCCGCTCACATACTCGGCGGGCAGTGTCGAGGACGTTGCCGCGGCGTCGGTGTTCGCGGTGTGTTCGCCCCTGCCTCCTGGTCGGCGTGTGTATGTCTTGCATCGTGCTCCGCGTCCCGGAGACGCGGCGCATCGCGTCCTCCCGGATCCATGAGCCGAACTCGCGAGGTTGGTGGATGCAGATCGGTGCTTGCGCGGTGGTCATATGCCGGTGCGTGCGCGCCGAGGAACGATCGCCGCCGAGCGGGGCCGGATGGTTGTCCTCTTGTCCGGATCGGCGCCGGCCGCGCAGACTGAAGGTGTTGCAGGCGGAGGCACCCGGTGCGTGCGTACCGATCGGGCACCCGATGACCCGCCCGGAACCCCGCCGGTCATCATCCAGTATCCAGGAGCTTCAAATGTCCAGTCCCAGCCCCGGCTATTCGATCACCGTCCGCGTCCATGCACCGGTCGGCGCCGGCACCACATCGACGTTGGCGGCCGCGATCGCATCGGTGAAGGGTGCCATGACGGCGCTCGATGTGGTCGAGAGCCATCCCGACCATATGGTCATCGACCTGACCTGCGACGCCTCGGACGTCGCGCACGCCGACCAGATCTCTACCGCGATCGCTGAGGTTCCGGGGGTGATCGTTGGCAAGGTCAGCGATCGCACCTTCCTGCTGCATCTGGGCGGCAAGCTCGAGGTGGTTCCCACGGTTCCGCTCAAACACCGCGACGACCTCTCCCGCGCCTACACCCCCGGCGTCGCCCGGGTGTGTACCGCGATCGCCGAACACCCCGAGGACGTGCGCCGCCTCACGATCAAACGCAACACCGTCGCCGTGGTCACCGACGGGTCCGCGGTGCTGGGCTTGGGCAACATCGGTGCGGCGGCGTCGATCCCGGTGATGGAGGGCAAGGCGGCACTGTTCAAACGGTTCGCCGGCGTCGACGCATGGCCCGTCTGCCTTGACACCCAGGACCCGGATGCCATCGTCGAGATCGTTCGTGCCCTGGCGCCGGTGTACGGCGGCATCAATCTCGAAGACATTTCCGCCCCAAGGTGTTTCGAGATCGAGGCCCGGCTGCGCGGTATCCTCGACATTCCGGTGTTCCACGACGACCAGCACGGCACCGCGATCGTGGTCTTGGCCGCTCTGACCAACGCGCTGCGTGTGGTCGGCAAGTCACTCGACCGGGCTCGGATCGTGGTCTCGGGTGTCGGCGCGGCGGGGCACGCCATCATCCGGTTGCTCGTCGCCCAGGGCGGCACGAACATCATCGGCTGCGGGCGGCGGGGGATCTTGTCCCCCGACGACACGGCCGACGAGTTTCGTACCTGGATCGCCGAGAATACCAATCCGGAGGCTCGGACGGGCTCGCTGCGGGACGCGCTGGTGGGGGCGGACGTGTTCATCGGTGTCTCGGCGCCGAACATTCTCACGGGCGATGACATCGCGGCGATGGCCGACGAGTCGATCGTGTTCGCGCTCGCCAATCCGGTCCCGGAGGTCGACCCGGTCGCCGCCGGAGAACATGCCACCGTGGTGGCCACCGGCCGGTCGGACTTTCCCAACCAGATCAACAACGTCCTCGCTTTCCCCGGGGTGTTTCGAGGTCTGCTCGACGCGCACGCGGTCGACATCACCGACGAGATGCTGATCGCCGCGGCCCGCGCGATCGCCGACAGGGTGTCGCCGTCCGAGCTCAATGCCACCTACATCGTGCCGAGCGTGTTCGACGCCGCCGTTGCACCGGCGGTTGCGGCGGCGGTCCGTGAGGTGGCCGAGCGGGGGCCACAGCCCGAGAAGTGAGCCACTCAATCTTCGTCGTGCGTGCGGCCGGGCGATCACCGCAGCGGGCGAGGTGTCCCGAGGCCCCTCCTCTGGACTTGCACCAGCCGTCGCTGGCCGTCGCCGTCGGGGTCGCCTGCTTGCGCTGCACGCCCGGGCGCCGGACTCCGACTGGCTGTCACTGAGGTTGCGTCGACGCGGGCAGCGTTGACCGCATCGGCTCAATCGACTTGTGGGCGAGCCGACCCCGGTCCCAGGGTGCCCGGAGGGTGCTGCCGCAGCAGCCCGGCGACGGTGCCGGCGGGGGCGGGTGGGGCGAGGTAGGAGCCCTGCGCCTGGTCGCAGCCGCGGGCACGGAGGGTGTCGAGTTGGGACTGGTTGTCCACGCCGTCGCCGATGACGGTGGCGCCGTAGGCGCGGGCGATGGTGAGGAGGGCGGTGACCACGGCCTCGGGCCGCGGGCCGGGGAGGGCGGCGATGTGCGCGCGGGCGATCTTGAAGCCGTCGAACATCGGGTACCGGGTCAGGTACCCGAGTGGGCCGTGTCCGGTGCCGAGGTGATCGAGCAGCAGCACCACCCCCATCTCGTGCAGCGCGGTCAGGGTGCGGACGGCGCGGACGGTGACCGCCGCGGACGCGGTTTCGCTGATCTCGAGGCCGAGTCGGCGCGCGGGCAGCCCGGTGTCGGCGAGGATGTCGGCGATCTGCTCGGCGAACCGGGGATCGCGCAGTTGCACGGTGCTGACATTGACGTGGACGTGGACGTCGATCCCAGTGGGCGCCTGCCAGGCGGCAGCCCGCCGGCAGGCGGTGCGCAGCGCCCAGGAGCCGAGGGCGCCGATCAGGCCGGTGCGTTCGGCGACGGCGACGAACTCGGTGGCGCTGATGTCCCCGAGGGCCGGGTGCGCCCACCGGGGCAGGGCCTCGGCGGCGACGACGGCGCCGCTCCTCAGGTCGAAGATCGGCTGGTAGAGCAGGGTGAGCTGGTCGCGGTCGAGTGCGGTGCGCAGGTCGGTGGACAACCGCAGCACCCGGTCGGCGTCGTAGCTGTCGCCGTCGCCCGGGTGGTAGAGCGCGTGGCTGCCGGACCCGGCGCTCTTGGCTCGGTACATCGCCAGGTCGGCCCGCCGGATCAGCTCGTCGGCGGTGGGGGTGGCGGTGTGGTCGGAGACGGCGATGCCGATGCTGGCGCGCAGCGGCATCGGGGGGCCCGCGGTCGGGTCCGGGGTGCGCAGCAAAGCGGTGATCCGGGCGGCCAGCGAGGTCGCCGCGTCCTCGGTTCCGATGTCCTCGCAGACGATGACGAATTCGTCGCCGCCGAGGCGGGCGACGGTGTCGGCCGGGCGGACCGCCCCGGCCAGCCGCCCCGCCAGCCGGATCAGGGCCGCGTCGCCGTGGGCGTGCCCGAGGCTGTCGTTGACGATCTTGAAGTCGTCGAGATCGACCAGCAGCAGCGCGAGGAGGGTGTGGTCCTGGTGGGCGGTGTCGAGGGCGGCGGTGATCCGCCGGTATGCAGCGGTGCGGTTCGGCAATCCGGTGAGCGGGTCGTGCAGGCTCTGCTGCCGCACCCGGGTTTCGGCGTCGATCCGGCCGATCGCGGCGGACAGCACGGCGGCGACCGCCCGCAGAAACGCGACATCGCGGTCGGTGTAGTCGCGGGGGCGGGCGCTGTGTACGGTGAGCACCCCCCAGAGGGTTCCGTCGCCGATCGGCACACTGATGCCGCTGCGCAGCCCGCGCCCGGCCATCGTGGTGGTGGCGAACCGGGTTTCCTGCTCCCGGTTCGGGCAGACGACCACCTCGCCGGTGGCCAGGGCGTACCCCGGCTGCGATGCCGCCCCGGCGGCGAAGGACCGCGGTTGGGGGGGTTGCCCGCGGTAGGCGAGGACTTCGAGCGCGTCGGTGTCGGTGATCCGGGAGATCGAGGCGCACTGCACCCCGATCAGGGTGGCGGCCGCCCCTACGGCGGCGGGCAGCAGGGTGTCGAGGTCGGCGTCGACGGCGAGCTGGCCGAGCTCGGCCAGGGCGTGTTGTTCGCGGGCCCGGTGCGCGGTCGACTCGAGTGCCTTCCGGAATCGGCGATCCTGTGTGCGGCGGCTGCGGCGGTCGCGCATAATCGCGGCGATCACAGCCGGGCGGGCCTCCCCGTGACGCACCGCGAATGCAGAGACGGATACCGGGATCGGCTCACCGGTGCCGAAGTGCCGCAGCTCGCTGATCCCCTGCCAGTGCCCCTGGTGGGTCAGGGCCGCCTCCACTGCGGGTGTCTGGGCCAGTCCGGCGTCGGTGAGGAATTCGGCGGTGGTCCGGGCCTGGGCGTCCGCGTCGTCGCGCAAGCCCACCAGCCGGATTCCCGCCGGGTTGAGATACAGGATGCGGCCGGTGACGAAATCGGATAGGAACACCAGGTCGGGGGCCTGGTTGAGCACCGACCGCCACAGGTCGGGGTCCGCCGCCTCGTACGTCACCGTGCACCCTCCCGCGCTCTGGTGCCTACCGGATCGTACTCCCGGCCCGATGGATACTCCCTCGACGACACCCCGGCATCGAGCGGGTCAGCGGGGCCTACAACCGATAATCACCGGGTACCGACAGCGCCGACGCGCGACCACGCCGAGCACCTCACCCCGTCCGGAGAGCGCCCGTTCCCCGGACGCTCGACGCCACCCGGGGACGAGGTCCGGGATCGGGGCCATACCGCTACCGTTGCGGACCTCGGTTTCACGCCGGTGGCGGCCGATACCGTCGTTCCCGGAACCGGGCCCGGTGCCGTTCCCACACCACCTCGGCGTCGGTTCGGGTGTGGCGGCGAGGGTCGGCGATCGTGTCCCGGACCGCCGGGGTTGCGGTAGTCGTCGACGCCCGCGTGGACGGCGATGTAATCATCGAGCGGGGATGCGGCAGCGTGGTCGCAGCCGGCCAGGAGCATCTGGTACCCGCGGCGCACCGGTGCTGCGTCGTCGAACACGACCGGCAGTCCCGGGATTGCCGGAGTGCGCGGTGTCAGCCCGTGGTGGCCCGGGACGGTGGCGGGTCGTCGGCGAACATGGCCGCGATCCGGGTCTTGATTCCTCGGTGCTGATCGACCCGGCGGGCGAGGTGGTGGCGTGTGTCGGTGTGGTGCGGGGTGCGTGGGTGACCACTGTGGCCGGTGTGCTCATGGGTGGATGTTCTTTCTTCGACGGATTGCCGGTGGAGCTGGGGCTAGATCATCACGCTCGCCGCGGCGACGGCGGCGAGGGTGGCCAGCGCGGTCAGGGCTGCGCCGGCGCGTCGTGTGGCAATGTCTGGGCGGGTTGTCCACGATGGGGCCGCAGTTGATCAAGGTCGCGGGGTTGGTGCGCACTGAATTGGGTCGGCGGTGGTTCATCCGGCCGCGGCGTTTCCCGGGTCCCAGGGGTGGGTCGTGCGGATGTCGGCATTGAAGTCCTCGATCCGGCGCCGCAGGTTCGATTCGGTGTGGCCGATGGCTTGGGCGGCGAAGGGTTCGAGGAGTCGGCCGAGAGCTTTTCCGGTCAGTCCGCTGGGGAGTTCGTAGCTGAAGTCCACGCTCAGTTGGGTCTCGCGGATGCCGGTCGCGGTGAAGCACCAGATCGATGTGTTCCTGAAGCCGTCGATCGAGTCGAGGGCGATCAGTCGGTTTCTTTCCCAGGCGGTGATCGTGAGGATTGAGTGGAGGGTTTTGAAGCCGACCTGCATGGCGGCGTCGAAGGTGGCGCCGAGGCCGTGGTCGAGGGTGCCCGTGGGATCGAATCGCGAGATGCCGAACACCCAGGTGGGGACGTTGCGGTAGTCGCCGATGAAGTCGAACGCGACGTCGATCGGCACGGTGGCGACCGCGCTGTGGTGAGTGTGCATCATTTGTTCGCCTTTCGGTGTTGTTGCACCGAAACCGGGATCGCGACACGACCCGCGGATCGACTGTTCGATCATTCGGCCATTTCCTGAAACGCCTCGTCCCGGCGCAGCACCATAGGGAGTGTGGCCAACCGGATCGGCACATCCAACGTCAGCGACAGTTCGCCACATAGTGTGGGCCCGCCCGCTTCCCCGTCGTTGGGGGCGCTCCGGGCGGCACCGTTCCCGTGTTCGCGCATCATCGGCCGACCCATGGTCCGAGCCGGCCCAACCCCGCTCCGCACCGTGAGGCAAACTTGTCAACATCAAACATACCCAAGGTATGTTATAGGCGCAATAAAGGACTCGCAGTTTTCTAATTCGTCAGAGTCACCCCGGTCGACGGGTGCAGCTCGCGGCGAACAAAATGGGAACCGGACCTGATGCTGCCGGCCGCCAACGTCCGCACAACCGGGTGTCGGGTGCGCTAATACCGACGCGTACTTCCGTCCTTCAGCAGCGCACTGTCGGCCCGGGCAGCGAGGATGGATCCGATCCACTTGCTGGGGAAGCGAATGCAGCGCTTTGTTCACCTCGGCATGAAAGTCGCGGTGCAGTGTGACCTGCCCCAAAGGTCGGCACGTCTTAGACCGGCGGGGCGGGAAGCAGCACCGGCGCCTCGCACTCGTCGAAGACCTCGAGCGGGCGGGCGGGGGTGCTGCCGTGGATCCGTCTCCCCGCCACCTGGCGGCACCATGATTCGCACGGCGTTGTGCTTCGGCCAGACCCACGCCTCATCGACGTCGGCACCACCCTGATCGGGCACCACTATCGCTCGGCGGCCCCACAGCTCCCGACCTTGGCGCGGCGTTCCGCGGCCGGTGCCGCTCTGATGACGCTTGCATGCGTCGTGAATCCGGCAGGAGAGACGCACTTTTCGGCGTGGCGCCGGTATGCGGGGAGGCGGACTGTGCTCTCGAGAGTGAGGTGCCCGCCTCCCCGATTCGATCAGTCGGCGATGACGGCGTCGGCCTCGATCTCGATGAGCAGGCCGGGGGCGATCAATGCGCTGACCTCGAGGATCGTGGTGGCGGGACGGATTTCACCGAAGACCTCGCCGTGCGCGATGCCGGCCTCTTCCCACCGGCTCATGTCGGTGAGGTACATGCGGGTGCGGATGACGTCGGTCGTGCTCGCGCCGGCCTCCGTGAGTGCCGCCTCGATTCGCCGCAGTGCCTCCCGGGTCTGTTCTCCGAGATTGTTTCCACCGACGGGGCCGTCGGGACCCGCCGCTGTGGTGCCCGACACGGACACGAGCTGACCGATGCGCACGGCCCGGGAATAGCCGATCTTGGCTTCCCACTCGGAACCGGACGAGACGTTGTTTCTGTTCGACATGAGCGACATTGTCGCAAGCCTCGATCGGGCGTTCACCAGCGCGGTAGTCCTCGACGGTCGCGTGTCCTCGCGGGTCGAAGTCTTGACACCGGTTAGAACAAATGTTCGCATGTACTCATGAGGTGGGATGGGCAAGCGGTCGACGCCGACGACGGTGCACTGCCGGGGCTGGAACGCGCCGGGCTCGTGCGCAGCGTGCAGACACCCGAGTTCGACGGCATCACCTTCCACGAGGTGCTCTGCAAGAGCGCGCTGAACAAGATGCCCGAGGAATCTCAACTGCCTTTCCGGTTCACCGTCAATGCTTTTCGCGGATGCTCGCACTCGTGTCGCTACTGTTTCGCACGGCCCACCCACGAATACCTCGACCTCGACGCGGGCCGCGATTTCGACAGTCAGATCGTCGTGAAGACCAATGTCGCGGCGGTGCTGCGCAGGGAGTTGGGGCGGAAGTCGTGGAAGCGTGAGCACGTGGCGCTCGGTACCAACACCGACCCGTATCAGCGGGCGGAGGGCCGGTACCGTCTCATGCCCGGAATCATCCGCGCGCTGGCCGAATCCGTCACCCCGTTCTCGATTCTGACCAAGGGGACGTTGCTGCGGCGCGACCTCCCACTGCTGACGCTCGCCGCCCAACAGGTGCCGGTGAGCATCGGAGTGTCGCTGGCGATCCACGATCCCGACCTGCAGAAGTCGATCGAGCCGGGCACACCCACGCCGAAGGCGCGCCTCGATCTGATCCGGGCGATCACCGACGCCGGCCTGCCCTGCAATGTGATGGTGGCCCCCGTCATCCCGTTCCTGACCGATTCGGTGCGGCATCTCGACGGCCTGCTCGAGGCGATCGCCGACGCCGGCGCCTCGGGTGTGACCGTCTTCCCGATGCACCTGCGCGGCAGCACCAAGGGCTGGTTCATGAACTGGCTGTCGACGGAGCATCCGGCGCTCGTCCGTCAGTACCGGCAGTTGTACGGGCGGGCGGCCTACGTTCCGCCCGAATACAAGTCGTGGCTGAAGCAGCGAGTCGACCCTCTCGTCGACCGGTACGGTCTGGGCGGCGGGGCGAACCATCGGGAGGCCGGGCACGCCGAGACCGTCGAGTCCGATCGCGGTGAACTGGTCGGAGTCGGTCGTCCCGGACCGGCGCTCACCCTGTTCTGACGTGAACGGTCCGCCTCGGCTCGTACCATTCGGCGCCGGCGGGTTCTCCCGCCATGTTCCAGCTCCATGAAATGGTCGGTGCGATGCGCACATAGAGGCCGGGGCCGACCATTCCGTCCCGTTCCACCGGCTGATCGGCCGTGCCGTAGATCCGGATGGATCGCGCGACGAACGGTTCGAACGACACCAGGTCGTCGACGACCAGCGATACCTTGTCGTTGCCGGCCCGGATGTTCCGGAACTTGCGGGTACCGGCGACGGACGGTCCGGAACCTCCCACCCAGAAGTCCGTTCCGTCGAACTCGAACGCGAGTGGAACCACGTCGGGTTGCCCATCTGCGCCCACGGTGGCGACGCGAGCGATCGGCTGTGACCGCAGGTAGGCGATCTCTTCGTCCGTGAACGACATGGAAATCTCCTCTTCGATGTCGAGCGAGAGCACTGCGTCGACTGTCCGTTCGCGTGCCGCTGCGGCACTCTTCGGTGCCCCGGCCGCGGCCGGGGCGGATACGGCGACGCTGACCCCCACCGACACGATCGGGCACGGTCTGAACCCCGGCGAGTCCGCGGCGTCCTGAGCGGCGGTTCGGCGGGTTCAGGAGAAGACGTTGTCCAGCCAGGACTTCCACGCGTCCTGCGACTTCTCCTGGTCGGCGCCGGCGGCGAACAGGTGGTGCGCCGCGTCGACCGTTCCGCCGAACGCGTTGCGGCCGTAAAACCGGTACAGCGCGTCGGCGGTCCGGATGCCGATGAAGTGCGGCGTCAGGTAGTCGACGACACCGTCGACGGTGCCGAAACCGGGGATGTCGACGGACACGGTGTCGCCGGCGGCGGAGGCGTCGGTCAGGCCGAGCGCGCCGCGGAGCGTGGCCATCGCGTCGGGACCGGCGGAGGCCTCCGGGCCGCCCGTCGTGATGTAGGTGGCCGCGCGGCCGGGGAAGTACTGGACGTACTGGCCGAGGCTGTGGAGGTAGAACGTGGTGTGCTTGTCGGCGCCGTCGTACTGCGCGTCCCAGTCGTCGGTGAAGATGCCGCTGTGGACGTAGCGCAGCGCCGCGGTGCCGCCGTCGCGGGCCTCGATGAGGTATTCGAGGGCGTTGAACCAGCCGTCGGGACCTTCCTGGCGCACGGCGAACTTCTGCGGCGGCTCCCACGCGACGACGGCGGGGTCGTCCGGTCCCTCGCTGCCGACGCCGGGATCGAGTTCGGAGGGGAACATCCACCCGCCGGTGCCGCTGGTGACGGCGGCGAACACGTCTTCCGGGGTGGCGTTCAGGACGACCTCGCGGCGAATCTCGAAGTTCTTGGACATGCTAGCTCTCCTCGTGACGGTTGTCGGGTGACTTCGCTTGCTCGGACGGTGTTTTCAGGCTGGGGTGCAGTGCGACGACGAGGCGGTGCCTGCGCCCGTTCGGGGCGTTCTCGTCGTGGTATCGGGCCACCAGGTTCTTCACGGACTCGCCGAGTTCGTCGGCGAACGCGGACCGGTCGGCCGCTGACGCGAACCGGATCTCGCTGTCGATCGCGTAGGTGGCCAGCGGCTGACGCGCTGTGGTGGCGCCGGCGATCAGTTCGCCGACCTCACGCACCAGTCGCGCGGCGAGTGCCACCAGCCAGCGGGCCGACAGTTGGTCCGGTGACCGGTCGGGATCGGGTGCGAGGGAGGCGAACGCGGCGGGGGAGATGACGTACGACGCCGCGGTGGCCTGGAAGACCCGCTCGGTGACGTTGCCCTTCCTGCGTTCCTCGACGAGCTCGACGAGGCCATGCTCCTCGAGTGCCCGCAGGTGGTAGTTGGCCTTCTGTCGCGTCAATCCGACCGTCGCGGCGATCGAACTCGCCGAGCCGGGTTCGGCCAGCGCCGCCAGCAACCGCGCCCGGATGGGGTCCAGGGAGATCTCGGCGGCGGCCGCTTGATCGATCACTGCTACGTCCAACATGCGTCAACCCTCGCACCGACAGAAACTTCTGTCAAGACAAAAAATATTGTCGGTGGGTCGAGTGGTCAGCGCAGCGCGGGCGGGTTGTTCAGATCGCGCGCCGAATAGGTGTCGCAGGCCCGGACCTGACCCGTCCGGTAACCGGTGGCGAACCACTTCTGGCGCTGCTCCGAAGAGCCGTGCGTCCAGCCCTCCGGATTCACCCGAGCGCCCGCGGACTGCTGGATCCGGTCGTCGCCGACCGACGAGGCAGCGGAGAGGGCGTCGTCGATATCGGTGTCGGTGAGGGTGTTCAGGAACGGCGGCCCGCCGTCGGGGCCTGGAAGGGTGTCGGCGTAGTGGGCCCACACGCCCGCGTAGCAGTCGGCCTGCAACTCGGTTCGCACGGCAGCCGAGTCGGCGCCCCGCGGGTCGGCCTGCGCCCGCCCGATGTCGCCGAGCTGGTTCTGGATGTGGTGGCCGAACTCGTGCGCCACGACGTACTCCTGTGCCAGCGGTCCGCCGCTGGACCCGAAGCGGTCGACGAGGAGCTGGAAGAAGCTGGTGTCGAAGTACGCCGTCGAATCCGCCGGACAGTAGAACGGTCCGACCTCGCTGGTGGCGTTTCCGCAACCGGTGTTGACGGAACCGGAGAACAGCACCACCTCCGGCGGCACGTACGCGGTGCCGGTCTGTTTCGCGAGCTCCTGTTCCCACACGGAGTCGAGACTGCCTGCGGTGAACACCACCCGGCAGTTCACGTCGCGGTTGGCATCCGCGCCGGTTTCGCATCCCGCGAGGCCGGCGCCGGAATTCTGGCCGGCGGAATCGGTGGTGCCGCTGAGGCCGCCGAGCAGCGAGCCGGGATCGCCGCCGAGGAGCAGTGCGAGAACCAGCACGATCAGACCGCCGGCGCCGCCGCCCATCGCGAACTTGCCGCCGAGACCACCGCCGCCCCCGCCCCCGACCGACACCCGGCCGGAGTCCATTCGGGCGCCCTCGTTGAAGGTCATGTGTCATCGCTTTCTCTTCACTTTTCCGGTGCGTGCCGATCGAGCCTCGCACGGGAAGCGGGTATGCGTTTCCGCTCACGCACGGTGTCTCCGTAGGATCTCAGCCAACGAAGTAGCTTGCCCCATGTTTCGAAAGGAATCCCGTGCTGCGCACACATCTCGCCGGTTCATTGCGAGCCGAGCAGGCCCAGCAGACCGTAGCCCTCACCGGTTGGGTTGCCAGGCGTCGTGATCACGGCGGGGTGATCTTCATCGATCTACGTGACGCGTCGGGTGTGTCCCAGGTGGTGTTCCGGGAGGGCGCCGCCGCCGAGCAGGCTCACCGTCTGCGCGCGGAGTACTGCGTCAAGGTGACCGGTGTGGTCGAGGTGCGTCCCGAGGGCAACCAGAACTTCGAGATCCCCACCGGGGCCATCGAGGTCAACGTCACCGACCTCGAGGTCCTCAACGAGAGCGCGCCGCTGCCGTTCCAGCTGGACGACCAGGCCGGTGAGGAAGCGCGCCTGAAGTACCGCTACCTGGACCTGCGCCGTGAGGGCCCCGGTCATGCCATCCGGCTGCGGTCCAAGGTCAACGCCGCGGCCCGCGCCGTGCTCGCGCACCACGAGTTCGTCGAGGTCGAGACGCCCACGTTGACGCGATCGACGCCGGAGGGCGCCCGCGACTTCCTGGTTCCCGCGCGACTACAGCCGGGCAGCTTCTACGCGTTGCCGCAGAGCCCGCAGCTGTTCAAGCAGCTGCTCATGGTCGGTGGTATCGAACGCTATTACCAGATCGCGCGCTGCTACCGCGACGAGGACTTCCGCGCGGACCGTCAGCCCGAGTTCACTCAGCTCGACATCGAGATGAGCTTCGTCAACCAGGACGACGTCATCCTCCTCGCCGAGGAGGTGCTGTCGTCGCTGTGGAAGCTGGTCGGGCACGAGATCAAGACGCCGATCGCGCGGATGACGTATGCGGAGGCGATGCGTCGCTACGGTTCCGACAAGCCGGACCTGCGTTTCGGTGTCGAACTGGTCGAGTGCGCCGAGTTCTTCAAGGACACCACGTTCCGGGTCTTCCAGCAGGAATACGTCGGCGCGGTGGTTATGCCCGGCGGTGCGAGCCAGCCGCGTAAGCAGCTCGACGCCTGGCAGGAATGGGCCAAGCAGCGCGGGGCGAAGGGCCTGGCGTACGTGCTCGTCGGCGAGGACGGCACGCTCGGCGGACCGGTGGCGAAGAATCTCACCGACGCCGAGCGTCAGGGCCTCGCCGCGCACGTTGGTGCGAAGCCTGGCGACTGCATCTTCTTCGCGGCAGGCACCACCAAGTCGTCCCGTGCGCTGCTCGGTGCCGCGCGTGGCGAGATTGCCCGCAAGCAGAACCTCATCGACCCGGACGCGTGGGCGTTCGTGTGGGTCGTCGACGCACCGCTGTTCGAGCCGACGGCGGACGCCACCGCGAGCGGCGACGTCGCGCTCGGCTACAGCGCCTGGACGGCGGTGCACCACGCGTTCACCTCGCCCAAGCCGGAGTCGATCGACACGTTCGACACCGATCCGGGTTCCGCGCTCGCGTACGCCTACGACATCGTCTGCAACGGCAACGAGATCGGTGGCGGCAGTATCCGCATCCACCGCAAGGACATTCAGGAGCGAGTGTTCAAGGTGATGGGCATCTCCCACGAGGAGGCCGAGGAGAAGTTCGGCTTTCTGCTCGACGCGTTCGCGTTCGGCGCCCCGCCGCACGGCGGCATCGCGTTCGGCTGGGACCGCATCACCGCCCTGCTGGCCGGTGTCGATTCGATCCGTGAGGTCATCGCGTTCCCGAAGTCGGGCGGCGGCGTCGATCCGCTGACGAGTGCTCCGGCTCCGATCACCGCGCAGCAGCGCAAGGAGTCCGGGGTGGACGCCAAGCCGGAGCCGAAGGGCGACGCCGCGGCGGCCGAGCCCGACGCACCCACAGGCAAGTAGGCGGGTCTCCCGGCGCGATCTGCCGGCGGGACTCGATGACCGGACGACGCGGAACAGCCGGGGGACACGATGTTGCACCTGCGAGTGATCTGTCCGGCCGAGCGCACCGAGGACGTCCTCGGTGTGCTCGCCGCGGAACCCGGCGCCACCCACGTGGTGGTGTTGCGCGACGCCGCGATCGACCCCGCCGGTGACGCGATCCAGACCGACGTGGCCCGTGAGTCCGCGAACGACGTGATCGACGCGCTCGAGGCCCTGGGAATCGATCGCACCGGCGCGATCACGGTGGAGCCCGTCGAAACGGTGCTGTCGAAGTCCGCGCACGAGGCGGAGAAGGCGGCTCCGGGTGATCCCGCCGACAGCGTCGTGTGGGAGGAACTGGTCAGCCGGACGCGTGAGGAGTCGACACTCAACGGCACCTTCCTCGCGTTCCTCACCATCGCCTGCCTGCTGGCCGCGGTGGGTGTGGTGACCGACTCGCCGATCACCGTCGTCGGGGCGATGGTGGTGGGGCCCGAGTTCGGTCCGCTCGCCGCGCTGGCCGTCGCGCTGATGCGGCGCAAGCTCGGTCTGGCCCGGCGGTCGCTGATCGCCCTGCTCTTCGGTTTCCCGTTCGCGATGGCGGCGACGCTCGTCGCGACGCTGCTGATGGAGCGGGTCGGCTGGATGGAGTTCGAGAGCATCGAGTCCCTCGACCAGGTCGATTTCATCTACCGGGTCGGACCGCTCTCACTGATCGTCGCGCTCCTCGCCGGTGCGGCCGGCATGCTCGCGCTCGTGTCCGCGAAGTCGGCGGCACTCGTCGGCGTCTTCATCTCGGTCACCACCGTTCCCGCGGCGGGATTCGCCGTCGTCGCGGTGACCGTGGGCGAATGGCGCGTCGCGGCGCTGGCGGCGCTGCAACTCGGTGTCAACATGGTGGGCATCGTCGTCGCAGGCGTTCTGGTTCTGGCACTGCGTTTGCGCAGCGGCGGTGATCCCCGCCGGCTGCTCGAACAGGCGCGGAAAGAGCGCTCCGTGGCACAGAGGCGGAGGGCCTGATGAGTGTCTCGCCGCGCGAAGGCGCTGGCTACGACGAACTCTTCGACGACGGCGGCGACATCCGGGAACCGTGGGCGGAGTTGGCCCAGGACTTCACCGGCAGCGGGCCGGACTCCGTCCGCCGCCTGCAGTCCCGCATCCGGCTTCTCGTCGACAATCACGGGATCACCTACAACCCCCTCGACGGATCGGACGCCCCGACCGCGCCGCCGCGGTGGGAGATCGACGCCGTCCCGCTGATCGTCGCGGCCGAGGAGTGGGAGCAACTTGCGGCGGGCTTCGTGCAGCGCTCCCGCCTCCTCGACGCAGTACTCGCCGATCTGTACGGACCGATGGCGCTCGTCCGGAGCGGCGCCGTGCCGGCCCGCACGGTGTTCGGGCACCCGGGTTACGTCCGTGCGGCGCACGGCATCACGGTGCCGGGCCGCCATCAACTGTTTCTGCACGGACTCGACGTCGGCCGCGGGGCGGACGGCACGTTCCACGCGCTGCGCGACCACACGCAGTCCCCGGCAGGCGCCGGCTACGCGATGGCGGACCGCCGCGTCGTCGCCCGGGCGATGCCCGGCATCTACGAGGCCGTGGGCCCGCGCCCGCTGTCCTCGTTCGCCCAGTCGATGCGGCTCGCGGCGATCGACGCTGCGCCCGCGGGCACCGAGGACCCCCTGGTCGTCGTCCTCAGCCCCCGTACGCGGTCCGAGGCGGCATTCGATCAGGCGTATCTCGCGACAGTCCTCGGCTTCCCACTCGTGGAAAGCGCCGACCTGGTGGTCCGCGACGGCCACGTGTGGATGCGCTCCCTCGGCAATCTGGAACGCGTCGACGTCATCGTCCGGCGGGTGGACGCCGGCCTCGCCGACCCCCTCGACCTGCGCCCCGACTCGCGGTCCGGCGTGGTCGGGCTCGTCGAGGTGCTGCGCCGGGGAGCGGTGACCGTCGTCAACCCCCTCGGCAGCGGAATCCTCGAGAACCCCGCCCTCACCAGGCTGCTCCCGGACCTGTGCCGTCGTCTCCTCGACGAGGAGCTTCTGCTGCCGTCGGTTCCGAGTTTCTGGGGTGGGGACCGGTCGGAGCTGTCACACATCCTCGCGAACGCCTCGTCGATGGTGCTGCGCGCGGTGCACGGGGGTTCGCCGATCGTGCCCGCCGAGCTCCGTGCCGCCGACCTGGACGCCCTGCTGGACCGAGTGCGGGCCGAACCCGAGCGGTGGGTCGGGCAGATCGTCCCGGACCCCTCGTATGCGCCCGCGGCCGACGGATCCGGGGAGGTCTTCCTCGCACCGGTCGGGGTGCGGCTGTTCGGTGTCGCGCAGCAGGTGGGATTCACGCCCATGGCCGGAGGTCTCGGCACGTCCCTCGTTCCCGGGGCCGAGCGCGGGGACCGGCGCCACGCCGGCGCGAAGGACGTCTGGATCCGGCTCGCCCAGCGAACCGCGTCCACCGATCCGGGGGACGCCGCCGACCGGGACGCCGAAGCCCTGCCCACATATGCGGCGACGACGTCCGACCTGATGACGTCGCCGCGCGCACTGACCGAACTGTTCTGGATGGGCCGGTTCTCCGAGCGCGCCGAGGGAGCGGCACGACTGATGATCGCCGTCGGCGAGAAATACCGCGACTACCGCCTGCGACCGTGGCTCGCGGGCGGCGGAAGCCTCCCGATCCTGCTCGACACGGTCCTGCGGGTCGCCGATGCCGGGAACCGTCCGGAGGGGCCCGATCGCGGTGCCGAGTCCGGCTCGGATCCGGTCGCCGACCAGCTGCGAGTGCGCTCGGAGTTCCGTTCGCTGACGGTGGACCCCGACCGGGACGGGTCCCTCGCGCACGCGGTCCGTGGCGTCGAGCAGGCCGCGCGGGCCGTGCGCGGACAACTGTCGAACGACATCTGGGCCGTCCTCAGTTCCGTCGAACGGGCGCTCGGACAGGTCGCCGCCGACACGGTCGACGACGGGTCCGTGCTGTTCGAGGCGCAGTCCGCGGTGCTCGGCGGGATGCTCGCCCTGTCGGGAGTCGCCGCGGAATCGCTGGTCCGGGACACCGGCTGGCACGTCATGGACATCGGGAAGCGAATCGAACGGGCATCCACCCTGATCGCGCTGGTGGAGTCCACGCTGAGACGGAAGACGGATCCGGCGACCGAGCGGGCTGTGATCGAATCGCTTCTCGTCGCCACCGAGAGTTCCGTCGTCTACCGCCGCCGCAATCGGAGCATCCGCCCGGCCGCCGTGGCCGAGTTGCTGTTGTTCGACGTAAAGAACCCGCGGTCGCTGGCGTTCCAGCTCGAGGCGCTCCGTGCGAATCTGGCCGCACTGCCGGACGCGTCGGGTGCGTCGCGTTCGGAGCGGCTCGTCGAGGACATGGTCAACACCGTGCGGCGCGTCGACCCCGCTCGACTCGAATCGGTCGATGCGAACGGGTCCCGGAAGGAGTTGGGTGAGCTGACGACCACGATGCGAGCACTGCTGAGCGAACTGTCCGACGTGATGCTGAAAGGTCAGCTGTCGCTGCCGGGCGGCACCCAGCCGCTGTGGGGCAGCGGGACCACGTGGAGCGCCTCGCAGGGCGGGGTTCCCGCATGACCGACGTGTCGCCCCGCGCGGACGAGGCAGCGGAACGGCCGGTGCTGCGCAGATACAAGATCACCCACCGCACGACGTACACGTACTCGGGGCCGGTGTCCTCGTCGTACGGCCGGGGCTACCTCCTGCCACGCGACACCGAGGAACAGCGGTGCGTGAGTTCCGTCGTCGACATCTCGCCGGTGCCCGCGGACCGCTCCACCGGGTCAGACGTGTACGGCAACCGGGACTTGTACTTCCAGGTGAGCACGCCGCACGAGGAACTGGTCGTGGCGGCCGAATCCGAGATCGAGGTCTACGGACCGGACAAGACCAGGCTCGCCGCCGCACCGGCGAACGCGCCGTGGGAGTTGTCGCGCCCCGTGGGAACCGAGGGTGCGATGGCGCAGGAGTTCGTCCTGGACCTCGAACCCCCCGAGATCAGCGACGCGGTCCGCGAGTACGCGGCGCCGAGTTTCCCGCCGGAACGGCCCCTCGTCGACGCGGTGGTCGATCTCACCACGCGCATCCACCGCGACTTCCAGTACAAGTCGGGGTCGACGTCGGTCTCCACGCGTGTCGCGGAGGTGCTGGAGAAGCGGTCGGGCGTGTGCCAGGACTTCGCTCGGCTCGCCATCGCCTGCCTGCGGTCGCGCGGACTCGCGGCCCGGTACGTGTCCGGCTATCTGGCGACGCAGCCACCGCCCGGCAAGGAACGGATGGTCGGCGTCGACGCGACGCACGCCTGGGCGGCCGTGTGGATGCCGGGGGACCGGTGGCTCGCCGTCGACCCCACCAACGACCAGCTCGTCGACGAGCGGTACACCGTGGTCGCGTGGGGCCGGGACTACGCGGACGTGCCGCCGCTGCGGGGTGTCATATACACAGAGGCACGAAACAGCACCATTGCGGTGTCGGTTGACGTGGCGCCGACCGAAGTGCTCGCGCCGGATCAGCCGAAATGCTGAAATTCATCGGGGCTTCCCGTGGAGGACTCGATGATCCGTGTCACTAGCAGGTAAGTTGGTCCGCGATGACTGCAATACTGGCAGACCCCGTTTCAGAGGTAGTTGCCGCAGCCGAGAAGCTGCTCACCCGTCGCACAGGGGCACCCGTGACACTGGTGGATCCCGTGGATCTCGGCGGCAGTGGCCGCACCATCGTGCTCCGTGTGCGCGTGGCGGAGAATCCGTTCTCCCTTCCGCGGACGTTGGTGATCAAGCAGGTCCGTGAGGAGTCCGGTGTGTCCGGCGCGCGGGCCGTCGATCCCGACGATCTCGCCGGCGACAGCCGCAGCGCCTTCCTCCGGGAGGCCGTCTCGTACCAGTTCGCCACGGCGCTGGCGACGGATAGCCGCCCCGGAGCCGAACTGCTCGCATCCGACCTCGACGCCCGGCTCCTCGTGCTCAGCGACCTCGGGGACGCCACCCCGATCAGCGCCCTGCTCGAGCACTCCGACTCCGACACCGTCACCAACACCCTGATGGCCATGGCCCAGGCGCTCGGCCGCATGCACGCGGCCACCGTGGGCCGCGAGGAGGACTTCGCCGCGCTGCTGCGCCGCGCCGAGGTGGCGCACTGCGACGACACCGTGGCCGAGCAGGTGGAGCGTGCGGTGCCCGCCGTGCCCGGCCTGCTGTCCGAGACCCTCCGCGTCGACGTCTCGCCGGACCTGACCGATCAGGTGGCTCGTGCCGCGAAGCTGTTCGAGAGCGGCCGGTTCCGGGCGTTCAGCCCCTCCGACCTGTGCCCGGACAACATCATCGTCAACGACGAGGGGGTGCGGTTCCTCGACTACGAGTGGGGCGGCTTCCGCGACGCCATGCTCGACATCGCGTACGCGCTGGTGTCGTTCCCCGGCTGCCTGTGCAGCATCGAACTGTCCGAGGACCGGACGCAGGCGATGATCGAAGCCTGGCGCGCGGAGGTCGTGGGGATGTGGCCCGCGCTCGCCGACGACAACGTGCTCGCCGCCCGCATGGTCGAGGCGCAACTGATCTGGGTGTGGCTCAGCACCTACCTGTTCCTGCCGGAGAACCACACGCGCATCGCAGCCGTCCGCGAGCATCACCTGTCCGTGCCGCGGTCCGAGGCGCTGACCCAGCGCTGGGACAAGCTGGCCCGTTCGGCGGATCACGCCGGGAACACGGTGGTCGCCCACCACGCCCGCGTCATCGCCGACAAGATCCGGGGACTGTCCGTCGGCTGACCCGCGGTCCGGCCGAACTGGGTCGGACGCTGCGGTTCCAGTAGCGTCGAACTTGTGAGCGATCTTTTCGGTTCGGATGTCGGCGAGGACGAGTCGGCGGGCCTGTTCGAGACGGCGCCGCCCGACGAGGCGGCGGCCCCGCGATCGGTTCCCGGTCCGGTGTCGGTCGACCACCACGCGCCGCTGGCCGTACGCATGCGTCCCCGCACGCTCGGCGAGGTGGTCGGGCAGCAGCATCTCCTGGGCCCCGGCGCGCCGCTGCGGCGCCTCGTGGAGGGGTCGGGGGCCGCGTCCGTCCTCCTGTACGGGCCGCCCGGTACCGGCAAGACAACGCTGGCGTCGCTGATCTCGGGGGCCACCGGCCGCCGCTTCGAGGCACTGTCCGCGCTGTCCGCCGGGGTGAAGGAAGTCCGCGGCGTCATCGAACTGGCACGCCGCCGCCTCCTCGCGGGCGAGCAGACGGTGCTGTTCATCGACGAGGTGCACCGCTTCTCCAAGACCCAGCAGGACGCCCTGCTGGCGGCGGTGGAGAACCGGATAGTGCTGCTCGTGGCCGCCACCACCGAGAACCCCTCGTTCTCCGTGGTGTCCCCGCTGCTGTCCCGCTCGCTCGTCCTGCAACTGCAGTCGCTGACGGCGGACGACATCGAGAACCTCCTGGAGCGGGCGCGCACCGACGAGCGGGGTCTCGGCGGGGAGATCGAGATCGCGGGTGACGCGATGGATCATCTGGTGCGCCTCGCGGCCGGCGACGCCCGGCGGGCGCTCACCGCGCTCGAGGCGGCGGCGGGCGCTGCACTCGATCAGGCCGGTGACGCAGATCGTCCGGTGCTGCTGGACCTCGCGACGGTGGAGGCGAGCGTCGACAAGGCGGCCGTCCGCTACGACCGCGACGGCGATCAGCACTACGACGTGATCAGCGCCTTCATCAAGTCGATCCGTGGTTCGGACGTCGACGCCGCCCTGCACTATCTGGCGCGGATGCTGACGGCGGGCGAGGACCCCCGCTTCATCGCGAGGCGGCTGGTGGTCCATGCCAGCGAGGACATCGGGATGGCCGACCCCACCGCATTGCAGACCGCGACCGCCGCCGCGCAGGCGGTGCAGCTGATCGGGATGCCCGAGGCCCGCCTGGCCCTCGCGCAGGCCACGATCCACCTCGCGACCGCTCCGAAGTCGGGCGCGGTCATCGCCGCGCTCGGAGCCGCGATGGCAGATGTCGCGGCCGGAAACGCCGGACTCGTCCCGCCGCATCTGCGCGACGGCCACTACGCGGGGGCGGCGAAGCTCGGCAACGCCGTCGGCTACCGCTATCCCCACGATCATCCCGACGGGGTACTGGCGCAGCAGTATCCGCCGGATGAGCTGGTCGGTGTCGACTACTACCAGCCCACCACTCACGGCGGTGAGCGGGACATCGCGGGGCGCGTGGACAAATTGCGCGCCATCGTCCGCGGCACGAACCGTCAGGGTGGCCGGTTAAGCTGAATGTTGCCGAACCGCCGGGGTGTGCCCGGCTGCCCGGCGACCGCACCCCAGCGGCTGGACCCCCGTTCGACCCCGTAGTTCGACCCATCGTTGCCCTCGAGACAGACAATAAGGATCACTGACGTGCAGACCCACGAGATTCGCCGGCGCTTCCTCGACCATTTCGTCAAGGCAGGCCACACCGAGGTACCCAGCGCCTCGCTGATTCTCGACGATCCGAACCTGCTGTTCGTCAATGCCGGGATGGTGCAGTTCGTGCCGTTCTTCCTCGGCCAGCAGACGCCGCCGTATCCGAGGGCGACCAGTGTCCAGAAGTGTGTGCGCACCCTCGACATCGAGAATGTGGGCATCACCACACGGCACAACACGTTCTTCCAGATGGCCGGCAACTTCTCGTTCGGCGACTACTTCAAGCGCGATGCGATCAAGCATGCGTGGTCGCTGCTGACCTCGAGCGTCGACGACGGGGGTTACGGCTTCGATCCCGAGCGCATCTGGGTGACGGTCTACCTCGACGACGACGAGGCCCGCGACATCTGGCGCGACGAGGTCGGCGTTCCGGAGACGCGGATCCAGCGCCGAGGCATGGCCGACAACTACTGGTCCATGGGCATCCCCGGCCCCTGCGGCCCGTGCTCGGAGATCTACTACGACCGCGGCCCCGAATACGGCAAGGAAGGCGGCCCGGAGGCCGACGAGGACCGCTACATCGAGATCTGGAATCTCGTGTTCATGCAGAACGAGCGTGGTCTCGGCATCAGCAAGGACAACTTCGAGATCCTCGGCCCGCTGCCGAAGCAGAACATCGACACCGGCATGGGCGTCGAACGCGTCGCGTTCCTGCTCCAGGGCGTCGACAACGTGTACGAGACCGACCTCGTGCGCCCGGTCATCGCGAAGGCCGAGGAACTGTCGGGCCGCAAGTACGGCGCCGTCCACGACGACGACGTGCGCTTCCGCGTGATCGCCGATCACGCGCGCACCGCCGCGATGCTCATCGCCGACGGCGTGAACCCCGGCAACGACGGGCGCGGCTACGTCCTGCGCCGTCTGCTGCGGCGCATCGTCCGGTCCGCGAAGCTGCTCGGCGCCGACAAGCCCAGCATGCGTGAGTTCATTACCGTCGTCCGCGACACGATGGCGCCTTCGTACCCCGTCCTCGACACCGACTTCGGCCGCATCGAGACGGTCGCGGTGGGGGAGGAGACCGCGTTCCTCAAGACCCTCACGTCCGGCTCGAAGCTGTTCGAAGGCGCCGCCGAGTCGGTGAAGGCGTCCGGCAAGTCGACGATCGGCGGCGACCAGGCGTTCGCGCTCCACGACACGTACGGCTTCCCGATCGACCTCACCCTGGAGATGGCGGCCGAGGCGGGCCTGACCGTCGACGAGGAGGGCTTCCGCACGCTGATGGCCGAACAGCGGCAGCGCGCGAAGGACGACGCCCAGGCCCGTAAGCACGCGCACGCCGACCTCACCGTTTACAAGGAGCTCCTCGACCGCGGACCCACCGAGTTCACCGGATTCCACGAATTGGTCTCCGAGGCACACGTTCTCGCGCTGATCTCGCAGGGGCAACGGGTCCCCGTCGCGACGGCGGGCCAGGACGTCGAGGTCATCCTCGACCGGAGCCCCCTGTACGCGGAGGCGGGTGGACAGATCGCCGACCTCGGTACCCTCACCGGCCCGGGTCTGCGGGTGAAGGTCAACGACGTCCAGAAGATCGCCAAGAAGCTGTGGGTTCACAAGGTGACCGTGCAGGAGGGCCAGATCACCGAGGGTGACGTCGTGCTCGCGCAGGTCGACGCCGCGTGGCGCAAGGGTGCCACCCAGGGGCACTCCGGCACGCACATGGTGCACGCCGCGCTGCGACAGGTGCTCGGCCCCAACGCGGTTCAGGCCGGCTCGCTGAACAAGCCGGGCTACCTGCGTTTCGACTTCTCCTGGCAGGGCGCGCTGACGGAAGCGCAGAAGCAGGACATCGAGGTCGTCGCGAACGAGGCGGTGGCCGCCGACTACTCGGTGAACACGTTCGTCACCGACCTCGACAAGGCGAAGTCGATGGGCGCGATGGCGCTGTTCGGCGAGAACTACGGCGACGAGGTGCGGGTCGTCGAGATCGGCGGACCGTTCTCGATGGAGCTGTGTGGTGGAACTCACGTGGGCAGCTCCTCTCAGATCGGCAACGTCACGCTGCTCGGTGAGCAGTCCGTCGGTTCCGGCGTGCGCCGCGTCGAGGCCTACGTCGGTCTCGATTCGTACCGCTACCTGGCCAAGGAACGCGCGCTCCTCGCGGGTCTGTCGTCGTCGCTGAAGGTGCCCTCGGAAGAAGTGCCTGCCCGCGTCGAGGCGCTGGTGGAGCGACTTCGGGTGGCGGAGAAGGAACTCGAGCAGACCCGCGCGCAGGCGGTTCTTGCCGCGGCGGGCACGTTCGTCGACAAGGCTCAGCGCGTCGGGCCGGTGCTGCTGGTCGCGGACTCCGCCCCGGCCGGTGTCGGCGGCAACGACCTGCGTGGGCTCGTCACGGACATCCGCGGCCGGTTCGGCACCCAGCCCGCCGTGGTCGTGCTGCTCGGCGACGTCGACGGCAAGGTTCCGTTCGTGGTGGCCGTGAACAAGGCGGCTCAGGAACTCGGCCTGGCGGCCGGCGACCTCGTGAAGGGATTCGGTCCGAAGATCGGCGGCCGCGGGGGTGGAAAGGCTGACATGGCACAGGGTTCCGGTTCGGACACCAGCGGAGTCGCGGCAGCCCTCGACGCTGTCCGGGGACAAGTGGCGGACAAGGTGGGGAGCCAGTAGCGGTGGATCACGCGGAACAGGGTCCGGATCGACCGGGAGCCGACGACCCTGGGCGTGGTCGGCGCATCGGCATCGATGTGGGCAGTGTCCGGATCGGCGTCGCGTCGAGCGACCCCGACGGGATCCTCGCCACCCCGGTGGAGACGGTGCCCCGGTCCAAGGAACGGGGACCCGACGCGCCGGATATCCGGCGCATTGCCGACATTGTCGAGGAATACGAGGCCGTGGAGGTTATCGTCGGTCTGCCGCAGACCTTGCGGGGTGAACGGGGGAAGGCCGCCTCGATCGCTACTGTGTTCGCGAAGCGATTGCGAAGGAAGGTCGACCCGATACCGGTGCGGATGGCGGACGAACGTCTGACGACCGTCACTGCCGCGCGGGCGCTTCGCGAGAGCGGTGTCAGTGCGAGGGGCCAGCGTCCTGTGATCGACCAGGCTGCGGCGGTGGCGATCTTGCAGGGATGGTTGGACGAGCGGAGCAGGTCGGTGAACGCAGGGGATTCAGGTGGGGACGTGCAGCTACCGGAGGGGGGCCAGTGAGCAATCATCGGCGACCCGCAGGTGAGCGACCCGAATTCCAGTACGTCCCCCGCCAACCCCGACGGCACCGCTACCTCGACGAGGACGACGACCAGGTCGACCACGCGCCGCCCCCCGAGGACGACGACGTCGTCACCACGGGCAGGCACGCGGTCGTGTACGACGACCGCGGCGTCGACGAACCCCACGCCGACTACGCAGAGCCGGTGTACGACGAGCCGGTGTACGAGCAGCCGGTGTACGACGAGCCGGTGTACGAGCAGCCGGTGTACGAGCAGCCGTTCGACCCCGAGCCTGTCTACGAGGACGGGTACGGTCCCCGCTCGTACGGCGACGCTCGCGCCTACCGCGAACCGGAAGTCGACGACCACGCGTACGTCGACGAGCCCGTATATGTCGACGAGCCGTACGAGTCCCACTCCTATCCCGACGACCGCCACGACGCACCGCGCCACGAGCCCGACGTCGCGTTCGCGGAGGCCGAGACGCAGATAATCTCGCCGATCCCCGAGGAGATCCCGCCGACGCGCGCCCACGCCCGCGCGCAGGCCCGCCGACGCAAACAGGCCACGGGACGGGCACGCCGAGGGAAGCTGTTCGGCGCCCTCGCGGCCGCGACGGTCCTGGTAGTGCTGGTCGGCATCGTGTTCGTCGGCGGCAAGATGTTCTTCGGCGGGTCCGACGCCCCTGCGGACTATGCGGGCCCGGGCGGTCCCGAAGTGGTCGTGCAGGTCCATCCGGGCGACACCGCGGAGGAGATCGCCTCCACCCTGGCGGGCCGGGACGTCGTCGCCAGCGGATCCGCCTTCTTCAACGCCGCAGTCCAGAGCAATGCGATGAACTCGGTGCAACCCGGTTTCTACAGCCTCTCGACCCAGATCCCGGCGGATGACGCCGTGCAGGAATTGGTCGACCCCACCTCCCGCGTCGGGCAGATGATCATCTCCGAGGGCAGGCAACTCCACGACACCACCGATGTGCAGACCGGGGCCAAGAAGAAGGGGATCTACACACTGATCTCCGAGGCCAGCTGCCTGGGTGACGCCGGCCAGGAGCAGTGCATCGGTTACGACGATCTCAACGCCGCCGGTGCGGGCGACCTGTCCACGCTCGGGGTGCCCGACTGGGCGAAGGACGCTGTCGCCGGCGTTCCGGACCGGGATCGTCAGCTCGAGGGGCTGATCGCCGCGGGCAGCTGGGATTTCGATCCGACCGCCGGTCCCGCCGCGATACTCCAGAAGCTGGTGACCGAGAGTTCCGCGAGCTACGAGAAGACCGGAATCCTCACCGCGGGCAACCAGGTCGGCCTCACGCCGTACAAGATGCTGATCGCGGCGTCCCTGGTGGAACGGGAGGCGATGCCGGACGACTTCTCGAAGGTCGCTCGCGTCATCCTGAACCGGCTCGCAGTCAACCAGGCGCTGCAGTTCGACTCGACGGTCAACTACGCGCTCGACACCACCGAACTCGCCACCACCGACGCCGACCGCGCACAGGTGACACCCTGGAACACGTACGCCAGCCCCGGTCTGCCTGCAACGCCGATCTCCTCGCCGAGTATCGGGGCGCTGCAGGCCGTCGAACAACCGGCGCCGGGCGACTGGATCTACTTCGTGACGGTTGATTCGAAGGGCACGACCCTGTTCACGAAGAGCTACGACGAACACCTGGCCAACATCGACCAGGCTCTGAACAACGGGATTCTCAACAGTGGACGATGAAGTGGTGACCGCACGCAAAGCTGCGGTGCTGGGCAGCCCGATCGCGCATTCGCGCTCGCCGCAACTGCACCTCGCGGCGTACCGGGCGCTCGGTCTCACCGAGTGGACGTACGACCGGATCGAGTGCGACGGGGACCGACTGCCCGGCCTGGTGTCCGGGCTCGGCCCGGAATGGGTCGGTCTGTCCGTCACGATGCCGGGCAAGATGGCCGCACTCGCGTTTGCGTCCGAGCGCACCGAACGGGCCGTCGCGATCGGCTCGGCGAACACCCTCGTCCGAATCGAGCGCGGCTGGCGTGCCGACTGCACCGATGTCGACGGGGTCAGCGGTGCGCTCACCGCAGGTGGTGTCGGAACCATCGCCGGCGCCGAGGCGGTCGTCGTCGGCGCGGGGGGAACGGCCAGACCCGCACTCGTGGCGCTCGCCGACATGGGCGTGAAATCCGTGACCGTGGTGGCACGCGACGCGGGTCGCGCGACAGGTGCACTGCGGTGCGCGGAATCGGTGGGGCTCGACGTCCGGTTGCTCGGCTTCGACAGCCCGGAACTCGGTGCCCGGTGCGCGGCGGCGTCCGCGCTCGTGAGCACCGTTCCGTCCGCCGCGATCACCGAGTACGCGAACATTCTCGGGCGGGCGCCGTTCGTGCTCGACGCGATCTACGACCCGTGGCCGACCCCGCTGGCCGCGGCCGTCGAGGCGGCCGGGGGCACCGTCGTCGGCGGTCTCTCGATGCTCCTGCACCAGGCGTTCGGGCAGGTCGAGCAGTTTACCGGTCGCCCGGCGCCGCGCGAGGCGATGGCGGCCGCGCTGGGCTAGTTGTCCACAGGCCGGACCGCCGTCCACAGGTCGATTTTCGTGCCAGGTCACGCTGATCGACGCAGTGATCCGGTCACGCATGCTGCTCGGTATGTGGTGGCTGATCGCGGCGAGTGTGGTGACAGGTGCGGGTGCGGGATGGACGGCCCGCCGGACGGCCGGCCTGTATGTGGGCACGGTGCGTCCGGGTTGGTGCGAGGCGGTGTGCGTCGTCGGCGTCGCCGCCACCGTCTGGGCGGGTTCCGCCGAATCCGCACCGTGGGTGCTGCCGTGTGCGCTCGCGTTCTGGTGGTGGTGTGTGAGTCTCGCCGCCACCGATCTTTGTGCGCGGAAGCTGCCGAACCTGCTGACACTGCCCGGATTCCTCGCGATCGTCGGGGTCGGTGCCGTGACCGGATCCGCGGCCGCAGCCGTGATCGGCGGGTTCCTGTTGGCGTCGGCGTATCTCGCCCTGTACCTCGGCGCACCCGGGGCGGTCGGTGCGGGTGATGTGAAACTCGCACTCGGAGTCGGCGCGGCCGCCGGCCTGGCCGGGGGAGAGGCCTGGGTGCTCGCAGCCGGGCTCGCGCCGGCGCTGACGGCGCTCGCGGGCTGCATCGTCCTCGCCGTCCGGCGCTCGCCGCCGCCGCTCCCGCACGGCCCCGCCATGTGTGCCGCGACACTGGTTGCGCTGTTCGCCGCGCACGTCACCTGAACGAGTCCGCGCCCGGCACACGGGTTGGGAGGACCACCGTCACTGCCGGGCGCGGCGACATGGAAGGATATTGGGCGTGCTGCGCTGGATAACTGCCGGAGAATCCCATGGTCCCGCCCTCGTCGCGATGCTCGAGGGGATGGTCGCGGGCGTCGAAGTGACGTCCGAGGACATCTCGACCCAACTCGCGCGACGCCGCCTCGGCTACGGCCGCGGTGCGCGGATGAAGTTCGAGGCCGACAAGGTCACCATCGTCGGTGGTGTGCGCCACGGGCGGACGCTCGGCGGACCGATCGCCGTCGAGGTGGGCAACACGGAGTGGCCCAAGTGGGAAACCATCATGTCCGCGGACCCGGTGGACGCCGAACTGCTCGCCGATCAGGCGCGGAATGCGCCGCTGACCCGCCCGCGCCCCGGTCACGCCGACTACTCGGGCATGCTCAAGTACGGATTCGACGACGCCCGCCCGGTTCTCGAACGCGCGAGTGCACGCGAGACCGCTGCCCGGGTCGCGGCCGCGACGTTCGCCCGGAGTTTCCTCCGCCAGGTGTTCGGCGTGGAGGTGCTGTCCCACGTGATCTCCATCGGCGCGTCAGACCCGTACGCCGGCCCCGAACCGACCGCTTCGGATCTGGCGTCGATCGACGCCAGCCCGGTACGCGCCTTCGACAAGGCCGCCGAGGAGTCGATGATCGCCGAGATCGAGGCAGCCAAGCGTGACGGCGACACCCTCGGCGGCGTCGTCGAGGTCGTCATCCACGGTCTCCCCGTGGGTCTCGGATCGTTCGTCAGCGGCGCGGACCGCCTCGACGCCCGTCTCGCGTCCGCCCTGATGGGCATCCAGGCCATCAAGGGTGTCGAGGTCGGCGACGGCTTCGAGACCGCGCGCCGTCGCGGCAGCCAGGCACACGACGAGATGCGTCCGGGCCCGGACGGAATCCTGCGTTCGACCAACCGCGCGGGCGGTCTCGAGGGCGGCATGACCAACGGGGAAGCGCTCCGCGTGCGGGCGGCGATGAAGCCGATCTCGACGGTCCCGCGCGCGCTGGCCACCGTCGACATGTCGACCGGTGAGGAAGCTGTGGCCATTCACCAGCGGTCCGACGTGTGCGCGGTGCCCGCCGCCGGTGTCGTGGCCGAGGCGATGGTGGCGTTGGTCGTCGCCCAGGCGGCGCTCGAGAAGTTCGGGGGCGACTCGGTTGCCGAGACGACCGCCAACTACGAGCGCTACGCGTCGGGCGTCGCAGCCCGGCTCGCGCGATGACCAGCCGGTCTGCCGTCGCATCGGGGCGGTGACGGATGATGGCACCGAAAGCCGTGCTCGTCGGCCCCCCGGGAGCGGGTAAGTCCACGATCGGGCGGCGCCTCGCGCAGGCCCTGGACCTTCCGTTGTTCGACACCGACGTGGCGGTCGAGGAAGAGGCGGGACGCACGATCGCCGAGATCTTCATCCAGGAAGGCGAACCCGCCTTCCGCGCCCTCGAGGAAGAGATCGTCCGGAAGGCCATCGAGAGCCACGAGGGGATCGTGTCGCTCGGCGGTGGATCCATCCTCTCCGAGCGCACCCGGGAATTGTTGAAGGGCCACACCGTGATCTATCTCGAGATCAGCGTGGCCGAGGGGCTCAAGCGCACAGGGACCAACACCGCGCGCCCCCTTCTCGCCGGTGGCGACCCCCGCCAGAAGTACACCGAGTTGATGCGCAAGCGCCGACCGCTGTATCGGCAGGTGGCGTCCATCCGGATACGCACGGACGGACGGAGTCCCGCCCGTGTGGTGCAGCAGCTGGTGGCGAAACTCGGCGAGTGATCGGCGACCCCGGCGGAACAGAGACGTCCGAGAATCTCGGACAAGACGGAGCGGAGCAGCAGACAGTGACCGAACCGGTACGCGTACAGGTGCAGACGGCGAACCCCTACCCGGTCATCATCGGGCGCGGATTGCTCGGCGAGCTGGTGGACGAACTCACCGGCACGAGGACGGTGGCGATCTTCCACCAGCCGCCGCTGGCCGAGACGGCGGAGGCGGTGCGCGCGGCGCTCGCCGAGAAGGGAATCGATGCGCACCGCATCGAGATTCCGGATGCGGAGGACGGCAAGGATCTGGCTGTGGCCGGCTTCTGCTGGGAGGTCCTCGGGCGGATCGGGCTGACCCGCAGCGACGCCGTGGTCAGTCTGGGCGGCGGCGCGGCCACCGACCTCGCCGGGTTCGTCGCGGCGACGTGGATGCGCGGTGTGCGCGTGATCCACGTGCCCACGACGTTGCTCGCGATGGTGGACGCGGCGGTCGGCGGCAAGACCGGCATCAACACCGAGGCCGGCAAGAACCTGGTGGGTTCGTTCCACGAGCCGTCGGCCGTGCTGATCGACCTGGCGACGCTCGAGACGGTGCCCCGCAACGAGATCGTCGCCGGGATGGCGGAGGTCGTGAAGACCGGCTTCATCGCCGACCCCGTGATCCTGGAGCTCATCGAGAAGGACCCCGAAGCCGCTCTGGACCCGACGGGAACCGTTCTGCCCGAACTGATCCGGCGATCCGTGGAGGTCAAGGCCAAGGTCGTGGCCGCCGATCTGCGCGAATCCGACCTGCGCGAGATCCTCAACTACGGGCACACGCTCGGGCACGCGATCGAGCGGCGTGAGCGCTACCGCTGGCGCCACGGTGCCGCGGTCGCCGTCGGCCTCGTGTTCGCGGCGGAGCTGGGGCGTCTCGCGGGACGCCTGGACGATGCGACGGCGGATCGGCACCGCACCATCCTGGAACTGGTGGGTCTGCCCACCACGTACGACGCGGACGCGTTCGGCCAGTTGGTCGAGGGGATGCAGGCCGACAAGAAGAACCGGGCGGGTGTCCTGCGGTTCGTCGTGCTCGACGGGCTCGCGAAGCCCGGACGGCTCGAGGGCCCGGACCCGTCTCTGCTCGTGGCCGCGTACTCCGCGGTGGCGCGCGAGGAGAAGCCGGGCACCGGCGGTGCCGTCCTGCTGTGACGTAGCGACACGGAGCAAGGACGCGGCGGTGTGAGCGAGTGCGCTCACACCGCCGCGTCGTCTGTCGGTGTGGTGAAGCCGAGGGCTGTTATTCGCCGCGGCGCTGGTCGTCGGTGGTGCGCTTCCCGAGGTCGACAGGATCCTGCCACGCGGTGTTCCCGCCCTGCGGCTGATCGAGGTCGGACGTGTCCTCGCGGTAGTTGTGCACCGGTTCGAACACCGCCGTGTCGGCGTCGGATCCGGCGTAGCCGGTGTCCGCGGTCTGCTCGTAGGCCTGGCCGGGGTAGTTCTGTCCGTAGCCCTCGTCGTCCGCGACGGCTGCGGCTGCGGTTCCCCCCGCTGCGGCTCCTGCGGCCGTTCCTCCGCCGTGCGCCGCCGGCTGACGCTCGCTGCGGTCCTTCTCCGTCTTCCTGGACTCGCGGCCGACGAAGAAGCGGCCGAGGAACACGGCGAGCATGGCAGGCACGAAGATCAGCAGGACCGTGAACGCGGCCCCGGACGTGATCTCGAAGAAGAACGAGTTCTGGGTGACGTTGAGGGACGGAATCAGGTTGGCCAGCCAGCTCCCCACACCCGCGACGATGCCGCCGAGCAGGGCCGCCTTCAGCCACAGCATCGTCAGGTCGGCGCCGTCCTCCGGCTCGGGGTTCCGGCGACGGTCCCGGATGCCGTCGATGCCGGCCCAGATCAGCGCCACGAACACGACGATCAGCAGTGCGAGCCATCTCAGAGCGGAACCCTGAAGGGGCCACTGTGTGATCGACACACCGAGGATCACACGAACGAAAACATGTATCAGGGCCATGCCGAGGCCGCGTACCACCCACGCATTCATGGGCACAGCGTAACGAGCGGGTTTTCACCCGTGTGGTCTAACCCACACGGACGCTCTCTGAAACCTGTTCTCGTCACCGCGGGTGCCGTCGATCCGCGCCCTCCGGGTGGTGATTTGCCGGTACGTTTGACGACATGCCTGCTGATCATGGTTCGCGGCGCGCGGCGCTGCGCGCGGCCCTCGCCGCCCGGGATCTCGACGCGCTTCTGGTGACGAATCTGGTGAACATCCGCTATCTCACCGGGTTCACCGGATCCAACGCCGCCCTGCTCGTGCACGCCGCGGACGCCGAGGGCGCCGAGGAGCGCACCGTCATCTGCACCGACGGCCGCTATCTCACGCAGGTCGGGGAACAGGTTCCCGATCTGCGGGCCGAGATCGCCCGCGCCAGCGCCGCACACCTCATCGAATCGGTCGGACGGCGGAGTCCGTCCTCGCTGGCGTTCGAGAGCCACGTCGTCACCGTGGACGAGTTCGCGTCCTGGTCGGTGCTCGCGCCGGACGCGCGGCTCGATCCCGTTCCGGGACTCGTCGAGGAACTGCGGATGGTGAAGGACGATGTCGAGGTCGGACTGCTGCGGGCGGCGTGCACGGCCGCCGACACCGCACTCGCCGAGCTGATCGAGCGTGGTGGCCTCCGCCCCGGGCGCACCGAGAAGGAGGTGGGCCGGGAACTCGAGGCGCTGATGCTCGCGCACGGCGCCGACGGCATCTCGTTCGAGACCATCGTCGCGGCGGGCGCCAACTCTGCGATCCCGCACCACCGCCCGACCGAGGCGGTGCTCGCCGGCGGCGACTTCGTGAAGCTGGACTTCGGTGCCGAGGTCGGCGGCTACCACTCGGACATGACCAGAACGTATGTCCTCGAGCGGGCCGCCGACTGGCAACGGGACGTATATGCGCTGGTCGCACGATCGCAGGAGGCCGGACGGAACGCGCTGCGCCCGGGCGCGGAGGTGTCCGCGGTGGACGGTGCCGCCCGCCGGGTCATCGAGGACGCGGGCTACGGGGAACTGTTCCTGCACGGCCTCGGACACGGCGTCGGCCTGGAGATCCACGAAGCTCCGGGAATCGGCAAGCTGGGCACCGGTACACTTCTGGACGGTGCGGCGGTGACCGTCGAGCCGGGCGTGTACTTCTCCGGGCGCGGAGGCGTGCGGATCGAGGACACGCTCGTGGTTCGTGAGCAGGGACCGGAACTGCTCACACTCACCACCAAAGACCTGACTGTCGTGTAGACGGTTCGACCTTATCGAGGAGACGCGAAGCAAGTGGCTTCCACTAGTGATTTCAAGAACGGCCTGGTCCTGCAGATCGAGGGCCAGCTGTGGACGATTACCGAGTTCCAGCACGTGAAGCCCGGCAAGGGTCCCGCGTTCGTGCGCACCAAGTTGAAGAACGTGCTCTCGGGCAAGGTCGTCGACAAGACGTTCAACGCCGGCGTCAAGGTGGACACGGCCACGGTCGACCGCCGCGACATGACGTACCTGTACCACGACGGCACCGACTACATCTTCATGGACGGCGACACCTACGACCAGATCTCGATCAGCGAGGCCACCGTCGGCGACGGCGCCCGCTTCATGCTCGAGAACATGGCCGTGCAGGTTGCGACGCACGAGGACGTTCCGCTGTTCGTGGAACTGCCCGTCACCGTCGAACTGGTGGTCCAGCACACCGATCCCGGTCTGCAGGGCGACCGCTCCACCGGTGGCACCAAGCCCGCCACCCTCGAGACCGGTGCCGAGATCAACGTTCCGCTGTTCATCAACACCGGCGACAAGCTGAAGGTCGATTCCCGCGACGGCAACTACCTCGGGCGTGTGAATTCCTGAGTGTCCGGTACGCATAAGAAACTCGGCGCACGGCACAAGGCCCGCAAGCGCGCCGTCGATTTCCTCTTCGAGGCCGAGGCGCGAGATCTCGATCCGGTCGATCTCGCGACCGAACGCACGGAACTGTCCGGCAAGGACGACTCCGTGGCACCGGTTGCTCCGTACACCGTCACCGTGGTGACCGGGGTCGCGGAGAACCTGGACCGCATCGACGAGGTGATCTCGTCCCACCTGCAGGACTGGACGCTCGAGCGGCTGCCCGCCGTCGACCGCGCCATCCTGCGCATCGCCGTGTGGGAGCTGTTCCACGCCACCGACGTGCCTCCGGTCGTGGCCGTGGACGAGGCGGTGGAGCTCGCGAAACAGCTGTCCACCGACGAGTCGCCGGGATTCGTCAACGGCATCCTCGGTCAGGTCGTGCTGGTGGCCCCGCAGGTGCGGTCGGCTGCGGCCGCGACGTCGCGGCGCGCCGAGACCGCCGGCGGCGAGCCGAACGACGCCGGCTCGTAAGTTCGTGTCCCGCTGCGGGCCCGTGACTGCGGGCCCGCAGGTCAGGGGTCCGGGCCTGGCGTAGTCGACGCGCTGATAAGCTGTCCGCGTCAGGCATCCTTTAACGATCCGTCCAGTGAGGCGGAGAAGGAGGTCGTTGTATGCGTGTGCCCGAAGGGTCTCGCCCTGCCGGGGAACCGGCAGATTCAACACCAGAGTCGTCCCCGTCCGTCGAACCCGCACGCGAGCTGCTGTCCGCAGCCGATGTGGGACGGACCATTGCGCGAATCGCGCACCAGATCATCGAGAAGACCGCGCTGGACGCCGCCGACGGTGAAGCGCCGCGTGTCGTCCTGATCGGCATCCCCACCCGGGGCACGACGCTCGCAGCGCGCCTCGCCGGGAAGATCGAAGAATTCTCCGGGGTGCGCCCGTCGGTCGGCTCCCTCGACATCACCCTGTACCGCGACGACCTGCGCACCAAACCGCACCGTCCCCTCGAACGCACGTCGGTGCCCGAGGGCGGTGTCGACAACACTCTGGTGGTGCTCGTCGACGACGTGCTGTTCTCCGGCCGCACCGTTCGCTCGGCACTCGACGCCCTCCGCGACCTCGGGCGGCCGCGGGCCGTTCAGCTGGCCGTCCTCGTCGACCGCGGCCATCGCGAACTGCCGCTGCGCGCCGACTACGTGGGCAAGAACGTGCCCACCGCCCGCACCGAGGACGTCAAGGTGCTCCTGAGCGAACACGACGGCCGTGACGCGGTCATGATCTCCGGGGGGAAGAGCTAAGTGAAGCACCTGTTGTCGATCGCGGACCTGACACGGGAATCGGCTGTCGAACTCCTCGACGAGGCCGAACGCTTCGAACAAGCCCTCCTCGGACGTGAGGTGCGGAAGCTCCCGACGCTGCGCGGCCGGACGGTCATGACCGTGTTCTTCGAGAACTCGACCCGGACCCGCGTGTCGTTCGAGGTCGCCGGGAAGTGGATGAGCGCGGACGTCATCAACGTCAGCGCCTCGAGTTCGTCGGTGTCCAAGGGCGAGTCCCTCCGGGACACGGCGATGACGCTGCGCGCCGCCGGCGCCGACGCCCTGATCGTGCGCCACCCAGCATCGGGTGCGGCCCACCAGATCGCGAACTGGACCAGCCATCAGGACGACGGCGGACCTGCGGTCATCAACGCTGGTGACGGTACCCATGAACATCCCACCCAGGCGCTGCTCGACGCGCTCACGCTGCGTCAGCGTCTCGGCGACATCGAGGGCAAGCGCATCGCCATCGTCGGCGACATCCTGCACAGCCGGGTCGCGCGGTCGAACGCACTGTTGCTGTCGATGCTCGGCGCCGAGGTGGTCCTCATCGCGCCGCCCACGTTGCTCCCCGTGGGTGTGTCGACCTGGCCGGTGTCGGTGGCGCATTCGCTGGACGCGGAGCTTCCCGGCCTCGACGCCGTCCTCATGCTGCGTGTGCAGGCGGAACGGATGAACGGCGGATTCTTCCCGTCCCAACGGGAGTACTCGATCAATTACGGCCTGTCGGAGAAGCGGCTCGCGCTGCTTCCCGACCACGCGGTGGTGCTGCACCCCGGTCCGATGCTGCGCGGCATGGAGATCGCGTCGGCGGTGGCCGACTCGACGAGAACCGCTGTGCTGCAGCAGGTGACCAACGGTGTGCACATGCGGATGGCGGTGCTGTTCCGGCTGCTGGTCGGAGCGGAGGAAGTTGCGGGATGAGTGACAGTGCAGTGACAGGAGAGACAGTGCTCATCAAGAACGTGTTGCTGTACGGCGAGGGTGAGCCCACCGACGTTCTGCTCGGTGACGGTGTCATCGTCGCGATCGGTGCGGGCGCGGGCAAGGACGGCGGGCCGGACGTTGAGGTGATCGACGCGGCGGGGCAGATCCTGCTCCCCGGATTCGTCGACCTGCACACCCACCTGCGTGAACCCGGCCGTGAGGACACCGAGACCATCGATTCCGGTTCGGCCGCTGCCGCGCTCGGCGGGTACACCGCGGTTTTCGCGATGGCCAACACCAGCCCGGTCGCCGATTCGGTGGTCGTCACCGACCACGTGTGGCGCCGCGGCCAGGAAGTCGGGCTCGTCGACGTACACCCCGTCGGCGCCGTCACCGTCGGGCTCGAGGGTAAGCAGCTCGCCGAGATGGCCACGATGGCGTCGGGGGTCGGCCGGGTGCGCATGTTCTCGGACGACGGCCACTGCGTCTACGACCCGCTGATCATGCGCCGGGCGCTCGAGTACTCGAGTTCGCTCGGGGTGCTCATCGCGCAGCACGCGGAGGAGCCGCGGCTGACCGTCGGCGCCGTCGCACACGAGGGCCCCACCGCCGCCCGGCTCGGGCTCGCGGGCTGGCCGCGCGCCGCCGAGGAGTCGATCGTCGCCCGCGACGCGCTGCTCGCCCGCGACGCCGGGGCGCGGGTGCACATCTGCCACGCCTCCACCGCGGGCACCGTCGAACTGATGAAGTGGGCACGCGGCCAAGGCATTTCGATCACCGCCGAGGTCACCCCGCACCACCTGCTGCTCGACGACTCCCGGCTCGAGACGTACGACGCCGTCAACAAGGTGAATCCGCCCCTGCGGGAGGCGAGCGACGTCGCCGCGCTCCGGGCCGGACTGGCCGAAGGGATCATCGACTGCGTCGCGACCGATCACGCACCGCACGCCGAGCAGGACAAGTGCTGCGAGTTCGCGGCCGCCCGACCCGGAATGCTGGGTCTGGAGACCGCACTGTCGATCGTCGCGCAGACGATGGTCCGCACCGGCCTGCTCGACTGGCGCGGCGTGGCCCGGGTAATGAGCGAGCGGCCCGCCGAGATCGTCGGACTCGACGACCAGGGTCGCCCGATCGAGGTCGGCGAGCCCGCCAACCTCGTGCTGATCGACCCGGACGCCGAATGGACGGTCCACGGCCCCGATCTCGCCAGCGTCGCCCACAACACGCCGTACGAGTCGATGACTCTGCCTGCGCGGGTGACCACGACGATCCTGCGTGGCCGGATCACGGCGAGCGACGGCCAGGCCCGCGTCCCGGTGCGGAACGGGAGGGGATGACGGTGGAGAGAATTCTGTGGATAGTCGGCCTCGTCGCGTTCTGGGCGCTGGCCATCGTCCTCATGTACATCGGGTGGCGCGGTCGTGCCCGCCGGCAGGCCGACCGGGTCGGGCAACTTCCCGCCGTGCCCGCGCACCTCGGCGAGCAGACGATCGCCCCGGCCACCGGACTGTACGTGGGCAGCACCCTGGCCCCGAGCTGGCAGGACCGGATCGCGGTCGGCGACCTCGGTTTCCGGGCGACGGGGGAGATCTCCCGCTACGCAGCCGGGATCCTGCTCGAACGTGACGGGGCGTCGGCGATCTGGATTCCGCAGGACGCGGTCCGTGCCGTGCGCACCGAGCGCGGTCTCGCAGGCAAGGTCATGAGCAAGGACGGCGTCCTCGTGATCCGGTGGGAACTGCCGACCGGCACCGAGATCGACACCGGATTCCGCAGCGACGACAAGTCCGTGTACCCCGCCTGGGTCAGCGCAGGGGAGCCGGACGTCAAGACAGACAGTGAAGATTCAGCGAATGCGGCGAGCTCTGGTGAGGTCGAGCAGAACGGAGAGAACGCATGAGCGGCTACGACACCGACTCTGCAGTACTGGTCCTCGAGGACGGACGGGTATTCCGGGGCACCACGTTCGGTGCCGTCGGCCAGACACTCGGTGAGGCCGTCTTCAGCACCGGCATGACCGGCTACCAGGAGACCCTCACCGACCCCAGCTACCACCGCCAGATCGTCGTGGCCACCGCGCCGCAGATCGGCAACACCGGATGGAACGACGAGGACGACGAGTCCGTCGGTCCCACCGGCAGCAGCGCCGAGGCGAAGATCTGGGTTGCCGGGTACGTCGTCCGCGACCCCGCCCGCCGCACCTCCAGCTGGCGCGCCACCGGCTCCCTGCAGGACGAGCTCGTGAAGCAGGGAGTCGTCGGGATCGCCGGCATCGACACCCGGGCACTGGTCCGCCACCTGCGCACCCGCGGCTCGATGCGCTCCGGGGTGTTCTCCGGCGACGCACTGGCCGAGACCGACGTGCTGCTCGACCGCGTGAAGAGCCAGCCGTCGATGCTCGGCGCGGACCTCGCCGGCGAGGTCAGCACCACCAGCGGTTACGTCGTCGAGCCGACCGGGGGAGAAGCGCGATTCACCGTCGCGGCGATCGACCTCGGCATCAAGACCAACACCCCGCGCATGTTCGCCGAGCGCGGCATCCGGGTGCACGTGCTCCCGTCCAATGCGACGCTCGAGCAGATCCTCGACCTGAAGGCCGACGGAGTCTTCCTCTCCAACGGTCCCGGCGACCCGGCGACCGCCGACGGCGCCGTGCACCTCACGAAGGAGGCCATCGGGCAGGGGCTGCCCCTGTTCGGCATCTGCTTCGGCAACCAGATCCTCGGGCGGGCTCTCGGTCTCGGTACCTACAAGATGAAGTTCGGTCACCGGGGGATCAACATCCCGGTCGTCGAACACGAGACGGGACGCATCGCGATCACCGCGCAGAACCACGGGTTCGCGCTCGAGGGCGAGGCCGGGCAGGAGTTCGACACCCCGTTCGGCAAGGCCGTGATCAGCCACACCTGCGCCAACGACGGTGCCGTCGAGGGGGTCCGCCTGCTCGACGGTTCCGCCTTCTCGGTGCAGTACCACCCCGAGGCCGCGGCGGGCCCGCACGACGCCGCGTACCTGTTCGACCGCTTCACCAGCCTGCTCGAGGGAGTCAAGAACTAATGCCACGCCGTACAGATCTCTCCCACATCCTGGTGATCGGCTCCGGCCCGATCGTCATCGGCCAGGCCTGCGAGTTCGACTACTCCGGAACCCAGGCCTGCCGGGTGCTGCGCGAAGAGGGCCTGCGGGTCAGCCTCGTCAACTCCAACCCGGCCACGATCATGACCGACCCCGAGTTCGCGGACGCCACCTACGTGGAGCCGATCACCGCCGAGTTCGTCGAGAAGGTCATCGCCCTCGAGGCCGAGAAGGGCCACCCGATCGACGCCGTCCTCGCGACGCTCGGCGGCCAGACGGCCCTGAACACCGCGGTGGCGCTGCACGAGCAGGGCATCCTCGAGAAGCACGACGTCGAGCTGATCGGCGCCGACTTCGACGCCATCCAGCGCGGCGAGGACCGGCAGAAGTTCAAGGACATCGTCGCCAAGGTCGGCGGCGAGTCCGCGCGCTCCCGCGTCTGCTACACGATGGACGAGGTCCGCGACACGGTCGCCGAACTGGGCTTCCCCGTCGTCGTGCGGCCGTCGTTCACGATGGGCGGACTCGGCTCCGGCATGGCCTACGACGACGAGGACCTGACGCGGATCGCCGGCGGCGGTCTCACCGCGTCGCCCACCGCCAACGTGCTGATCGAGGAGTCGATCCTCGGGTGGAAGGAATACGAGCTCGAGCTGATGCGCGACGGCCGCGACAACGTCGTGATCGTGTGTTCGATCGAGAACGTCGACCCGGTCGGCGTGCACACCGGTGACTCGATTACCGTCGCCCCCGCGATGACGCTCACGGACCGTGAGTACCAGGCGATGCGCGACCTCTCGATCGACATCCTCCGCGAGGTCGGCGTCGACACCGGCGGCTGCAACATCCAGTTCGCCATGGATCCCGCCGACGGGCGCCTCGTCGTCATCGAGATGAACCCGCGCGTGTCGCGGTCCAGTGCGCTCGCGTCCAAGGCGACCGGTTTCCCGATCGCGAAGATCGCCGCGAAGCTCGCCATCGGCTACACCCTGGACGAGATCGTCAACGACATCACCAAGGAAACCCCGGCGTGCTTCGAGCCAACCCTCGACTACGTCGTCGTCAAGGCGCCCAGGTTCGCGTTCGAGAAGTTCCCCGGCGCCGACGACACCCTCACCACCACGATGAAGTCGGTTGGTGAGGCCATGTCGATCGGCCGCAACTTCACCGAGGCGTTCGGCAAGGTGCTGCGCTCGCTCGAGACCAAGCGGGCCGGATACTGGACGGGCCCCGAGGTGGAGGCCACCGACCTGGACAGCCTCCTGGCGGAACTGAGCATCCCCCGCGACGGACGCGTCTACGGCCTCGAGAAGGCGTTCGCACTCGGCGCCACCGTCGAGCAGCTGTTCGACGCCACGAAGATCGACCCGTGGTTCCTCGACCAGATCCTGCAGATCCACGAGCTCGGCGACGCACTGCGCGAGGCGCCCGAGGTGACCGAGCGGGTACTGCGCCGCGCCAAGCACCACGGCCTGTCGGATCGGCAGATCGCGGCCCTGCGGCCCGAGATCGGCGGCGAGGACGCGGTCCGGGCGCTGCGTGAGCAGTGGAACGTCCACCCCGTGTACAAGACGGTCGACACCTGCGCCGCCGAGTTCGAGGCGAAGACGCCGTACCACTACTCCACGTACGAACTCGATCCGGCGGCCGAGTCCGAGGTGGCCCCGCAGACCGAGCGTCCGAAGGTCCTGATCCTCGGTTCCGGACCGAACCGCATCGGTCAGGGCATCGAGTTCGACTACTCCTGCGTCCACGCCGCACTGACGCTGTCGGAGGCCGGGTACGAGACGGTGATGGTCAACTGCAACCCGGAGACCGTCTCCACCGACTACGACACCGCCGACCGCCTGTACTTCGAGCCGCTCACGTTCGAGGACGTCCTCGAGGTGTACCGGGCGGAGTCGATGTCGGGCACCGTCGCCGGGGTGATCGTGCAGCTCGGCGGTCAGACCCCGCTGGGTCTGGCGAAGCGGCTGAAGGCCGCCGGCGTGCCGATCGTCGGCACCAGCCCGGAGGCGATCGACCTCGCGGAGGATCGCGGCGAGTTCGGGAGGGTGCTGGTCGAGGCCGGCCTGCCCGCTCCCAAGTTCGGCACCGCCACCACGTTCGCCGGCGCCCGCGAGATCGCGGCCGGCATCGGGTACCCGGTGCTGGTGCGGCCGTCGTACGTCCTCGGTGGCCGCGGCATGGAGATCGTCTACGACGAGGCGTCGCTGGAGAGCTACATCTCCCGCGCCACCGAGATCTCCGACGACCGGCCCGTCCTGGTCGACCGGTTTCTGGAAGACGCCATCGAGATCGACGTCGACGCGCTTTGCGACGGCACCGAGGTGTACCTCGGCGGCGTGATGGAGCACATCGAGGAGGCCGGTATCCACTCGGGCGACTCGGCCTGTGCGCTGCCGCCGATCACCCTCGGCCGCGCCGACCTCGAGAACGTCCGCCGTTCCACGGAGGCGCTCGCCAAGGGCATCGGTGTCAAGGGCCTGCTCAACGTCCAGTACGCCCTGAAGGACGACATCCTGTACGTCCTCGAGGCGAACCCCCGCGCCAGCCGCACCGTGCCGTTCGTGTCGAAGGCCACCGCGGTGCAGCTCGCCAAGGCGTGCGCCCGCGTCATGCTGGGCGAGTCCATCGCCGATCTGCGCGCGAGCGGTGTGCTCCCGGCCACCGGCGACGGCGGCTCGACCCCGGCGAACGCGCCCGTCGCCGTCAAGGAGGCCGTGCTGCCGTTCAACCGGTTCCGGCGCGCCGACGGCACCGGCGTCGACACCCTCCTGAGCCCGGAGATGAAGTCGACCGGCGAAGTCATGGGCATCGACGCCGACTTCGGCACCGCGTTCGCGAAGAGCCAGACGGCCGCATATGGCTCGCTGCCCACCTCGGGCTCGGTGTTCGTCTCCGTCGCCAACAAGGACAAGCGGTCGCTGATCTTCCCGGTCAAGCGGCTCGCGGACCTGGGCTTCCGGATCCTGGCCACCGAGGGCACCGCGGCGGTTCTCCGCCGGAACGGGATCACCTGCCAGGACGTGCACAAGCACTCCGGCGAAACGCTGGAGGCGGGTGAGCGGACCATCGTCGAGACGATCCGCGACGGCGAGGTCGACATGGTGATCAACACGCCGTACGGCAACTCCGGACCGCGCGTCGACGGCTACGAGATCCGCAGCGCGGCCGTCGCCATGAACATCCCGTGCGTCACCACCGTGCAGGGCGCGTCCGCCGCGGTGCAGGGCATCGAGGCCGCGATCCGCGGTGACATCGGTGTCCAATCGCTCCAGGCGCTGCACGCGCGGCTGCGGTCGCCCGCCGTGGTCGTGGCTCCCGCGACCGGGTCCGTCTCGTCGTGAGCGGACACCATCACCACCACTCCTGGGTGCATCGGCTGACGTCGGCGGTCGAGCACCGGGGGCGGTTGTGCGTCGGGATCGATCCGCATCCGGGACTGCTCGAGGCGTGGGGGCTGCCCGTCTCCGCCGAGGGGCTGGAGACGTTCGCAGAGATCTGCGTGGAGGCCTTCGTCGGTGAGGTGGCCGTCGTGAAGCCTCAGGTGGCGTTCTTCGAAGCGTACGGCTCCGCCGGGTACGCGGTACTCGAACGCACCATTTCGGTCCTCAGAGAGGCAGGGACGCTCGTCGTCGCCGATGCCAAGCGCGGGGACATCGGGTCGACGATGGCGGCGTACGCGCAGTCCTGGCTGGGTGCGGAGTCGGCTCTGTCGTCCGATGCCGTGACCGTGTCGCCGTATCTGGGGTTCGGTGCGCTCGACCCGGCGCTGTCGCTGGCGGCGGAGCAGGGCCGTGGGCTCTTCGTGCTGGCCCGGACGTCCAACCCGGAGGGCGGCGAACTGCAGGCGGCGCAGACCGCCGGGGGAGCGTCCGTGGCCCAGTCCCTGGTGGACGCGGCGGTCCGGCACAACGACGCGCAACCCGGTCTCGTGGGTCTCGTGGTGGGTGCGACACGCGGACACGGTCTGGATTTGTCGAATTTTTCCGGACCGATTCTCGCGCCCGGTCTCGGCGCCCAGGGCGCGACTCCTGGTGATCTCGCCGACATTTTTCCCGATTCTCGAAAACTGTTGTTGCCGAACAGTTCTCGTGGTGTTCTTCGTGCCGGACCGTCGGTGACGGCACTGCGTGAGGCGGCCGTGAAGGTCCGTGACGAGATCGAGTCCGCACTCTCATAGCCCACCCGAATCCGGCTCTGACCTCAGGGGGTGGGTTCGCAATCGGCGCCGGGCGTGAGTACGGTCGCTATCGCTGCTGGTTATCCAGTGGTTTGGACTATTTGCCAACGACGAGACGGAGGAACCGTGGCCCTTCCCCAGTTGACTGATGAGCAGCGCGCTGCTGCTTTGGAGAAGGCAGCTGCTGCCCGCAAGGCCAGGGCTGAGCTCAAGGAGCGCCTGAAGCGTGGTGGCACCGACCTCAAGCAGGTTCTCAAGGACGCCGAGGACGACGAGATCCTGGGCAAGATGAAGGTGTCGGCACTGCTCGAGGCGCTGCCCAAGGTGGGCAAGGTCAAGGCGCAGGAGATCATGACCGAGCTGGAGATCGCTCCGACCCGTCGCCTCCGTGGCCTCGGCGATCGGCAGCGGAAGGCCCTGCTCGCCAGGTTCGACTTCGAGGCCTGAGCACGACAGTGGTAGCTGACGCACAAGTGTCAGAGAGCAAGACCGCAGTGCGGAGGGGTCGGCTGGTTGTACTGGCCGGCCCCTCGGCCGTCGGTAAGTCCAGCGTGGTGCGACTCCTGCGTGACCGGATGCCGGAGCTCGTCTTCAGCGTGTCCGCGACGACGCGCGACCCACGCCCGGGCGAGGTGGACGGCAAGGACTACCGGTTCACCTCCCGCGACGAGTTCCAGCGGATGATCGAATCCGGTGAGCTGCTCGAATGGGCCGAGATCCACGGCGGGCTGCAGCTGTCGGGAACCCCGGCCGCACCCGTCCGCCGGGCGATCGAGCAGGGCAAACCGGTGCTGGTCGAGGTCGATCTCGCCGGTGCGCGGGCCGTCCGCGCCGCGATGCCGGAGGCTCTGCTCGTCTTCATGGCGCCCCCGAGCTGGGACGTGCTGGTCGAGAGGTTGACCGGCCGGGGCACCGAATCCGCCGAGGTCGTGGAGCGGCGTCTCGCGACCGCGAGAGTCGAGCTGGAGGCGCAGCACGAGTTCGACGAGGTCATCGTGAACGAGGATGTCAGCCGATCGTGCGACGAGTTGGTATCCTTGTTGGTTGGACGACCGGAACAGTCCGAGTCGACCCACTAGATCTCACATCAACTAGCCAGAACTATTTCAGGAGATACCGAGTGAGCAGCACCCCCGCAGTAGCGTCCGCAACTCCCAGCCACGGCGCCCTGCCGGCCTACGACACCCCGCTCGGCATCACCAATCCTCCGATCGACGAGCTTCTCGCCCGCACGTCGTCGAAGTACGCGCTGGTGATCTACGCGGCCAAGCGTGCGCGTCAGATCAACGATTACTACAACCAGCTCGGTGACGGCATCCTCGAGTACGTCGGCCCCCTCGTGGAGCCGGGCCTGCAGGAGAAGCCGCTGTCGATCGCGCTGCGTGAGATCCACTCCGATCTTCTCGAGCACACCGAAGGCGAGTGAGCGGAGGATCTGCCGTGCCTGAACAGGCAGCGGGCCCGGGCTCCGGGCAAGTGACGGATTCACCGGAACCGGTTCCCTCGGGGGCGGGCCGCAAGCGGATCGTCGTCGGTGTCGGCGGCGGCATCGCAGCGTACAAGAGCTGTGCCGTCATCCGGGCCTTCACGGAGGCCGGGCATCACGTGCGGGTCATCCCGACGGAGTCCGCGCTCGAGTTCGTCGGCAAGGCGACGTTCGAGGCGCTGTCGGGCAACCCCGTGCACACGGGTGTGTTCACCGACGTTCCGCAGGTTCCGCATGTTCGTCTCGGACAGGAAGCGGATCTCGTCGTCATCGCGCCCGCCACCGCCGACCTCATGGCGCGGGCCGTGGCGGGACGTGCGGACGACCTCCTCACCGCGACGCTGCTCACCGCGCGATGTCCCGTGGTGTTCGCTCCCGCGATGCACACGGAGATGTGGGAGCACCCGGCCACCGTCGCGAACGTCGCCACGCTGCGCGCACGCGGCGTGACCGTCATCGAACCCGCATCCGGCCGCCTGACCGGCAAGGACACCGGCGCCGGCCGGCTGCCGGAACCCGACGAGATCGTCGGATTGGCGTCGTTGCTGGTCGAGCGTCCCGATGCGCTGCCGCGTGATCTCGAGGGCCGGCGGGTCCTCGTGTCCGCGGGCGGCACCCGTGAACCGCTCGATCCGGTGCGGTTCCTCGGTAATCGTAGTTCGGGCAAGCAGGGATATGCCATCGCGAGGCTCGCCGTGCAGCGCGGGGCCGAGGTCACCCTCGTCTCCGGCTACACCGCCGGCCTCGCCGACCCGGCCGCCGTCGACGTGGTGCACGTCCGCACGGCGGAAGACATGCGGGTCGCGGTCGCCAAGCACGCGCCCGGATTCGACGCCGTGATCATGGCCGCGGCGGTGGCCGACTTCCGGCCGTCGACGACGGTGGCGAGCAAGATCAAGAAGGGCGCGGGCGAGCCCGACTCGATCGCACTCACCAAGAACGAGGACATCCTCGCCGGCCTGGTCCAGTCCCGGCGGGACGGCGAGATCCCGTCGAAGACCGTGATCGTCGGATTCGCGGCCGAGACGGGCGACGCCGACGGCGACGTCCTCACGTACGCGCGGGCCAAGCTCGCGCGTAAGGGGTGCGACCTCCTCGTCGTCAACGCGGTCGGCGAGGGCAAGGCGTTCGAGGTCGACCACAACGACGGGTGGCTGCTCGGAGCCGACGGTTCCGAGTCCGCGCTCGAGCACGGATCGAAGGCGTTGATGGCGAGCCGGGTGCTCGACGCCGTCGACCAGCTGCTGCCGGACACTCTGACGGAACATCCGGCAGAATTTCGGTGATTCGAAGGGTGTCACCCCCGCCGGGGTGGCGCTAGGGTCGTTCGCGGTATTACGCAGCTAAGCTGTTTTCAAGTGCTGTTCAGGACAACTGTCGAGAGGGAATTCTGTGAGCCAGTCCGGTAGTCGGCTATTCACCAGTGAGTCTGTGACCGAGGGGCACCCGGACAAGATTTGTGATGCGATCAGCGACTCCATCCTCGACGCGCTCCTCACCGACGACCCGCGCGCCCGCGTCGCCGTCGAGACACTGGTGACCACCGGACAGGTCCACGTCGCCGGTGAGGTCACGACCACCGCCTACGCCGACATCCCCAAGATCGTGCGCGACACCGTGCTCGAGATCGGGTACGACTCCTCGGCCAAGGGCTTCGACGGCAACTCCTGCGGCGTGAACGTCGCGATCGGCGCACAGTCCCCGGAGATCGCCCAGGGCGTCGACCACTCGCACGAGGTCCGCACCGGCGAACTGAGCGACGACGAGATCGACCGCCAGGGCGCAGGCGACCAGGGACTGATGTTCGGGTTCGCCACCACCGACACCCCGGAACTGATGCCCCTGCCGATCGCGCTGGCGCACCGCCTGTCGCGTCGTCTCACCGAGGTCCGCAAGTCCGGTGTCCTGCCGTACCTGCGCCCGGACGGCAAGACTCAGGTCACCATCGAATACGACGGCGACAAGGCGGTTCGCCTCGACACCGTGGTCATCTCGACGCAGCACGCCGCCGACATCGACCTCGACAACCTGCTCACCCCGGATCTGCGGGAGAAGGTTCTCGGTTCGGTTCTCGCCGAAATCGACATGCCCGAACTCGACGTCTCGGACATCCGCCTGCTCGTCAACCCGACCGGCAAGTTCGTGCTCGGCGGCCCGATGGGTGACGCCGGCCTGACGGGTCGCAAGATCATCGTCGACACCTACGGCGGCATGGCCCGCCACGGCGGCGGCGCGTTCTCCGGCAAGGACCCCTCGAAGGTCGACCGGTCGGCGGCCTACGCCATGCGCTGGGTGGCCAAGAATGCGGTCGCGGCAGGCCTCGCGGACCGGATCGAGGTCCAGGTGGCGTACGCGATCGGCAAGGCGGCGCCGGTGGGTCTGTTCGTCGAGACGTTCGGTACCGAGAAGACGGATCCGGCGCGGATCCAGCAGGCCATCACCGAGACGTTCGACCTGCGGCCCGGCGCCATCATCCGCGACCTCGACCTGTTGCGTCCGATCTACGCGCAGACCGCGGCCTACGGTCACTTCGGTCGCACCGACATCGACCTCCCGTGGGAGAGCATCGACCGGGCGGAGAAGCTGCGGGCAGCCGCAGGCCTCTGATCGGTAGTCACGGCGCGGCGGGCGCCGCTGCGGTAGGAGTCCCCGCGTGAGCGCGGAAAAGGTTGCGGCAGAAGTTGATCCGGTTGCCCGGGTGCTGCCGCTGCTTCCGCTTGCCCACCTCGACCGCGAATTCGACTATCTCGTTCCGAAGGATCTCGACGCGCAGGCACGGCCCGGGGTCCGGGTGCGCATCCGGTTCGCCGGACGTCTCGTCGACGGGTTCGTCGTCTCCCGGAACGCGACGAGCGACCATCAGGGCCGTTTCGGCTGGCTCGAACGGGTGATCTCGCCCGAGCGGGTCCTGACCGAGGAGATCACCCGGGTGGTCGACCTCGTTGCCGGCCGATACGCCGGAACCCGCGCGGACGTCCTGCGGCTCGCGATCCCGCCGAGACACGCGCGGGCGGAGTCCGAGGCCGCGTCCGAACCCCCCGCGGTGCCGGACCCCGCGATCGAGACCGACGCGTGGGACCGGTACGTCCACGGCGGCGCATTCCTGACCGCATTGTCGGGGGAGCGGGCCCCGCGCGCGGTCTGGCAGGCGCTCCCCGGTGAGGACTGGCCGGCGCGTCTCGCGGAACTGTCGGGACTCGTCGCCGCCACCGGGGCGAGCACCGTCGTCGTCGTGCCCGATCAGCGTGATCTCGACCGCGTGGTCGCGGCAGTGGAGAAGCTGCTAGGCAAGGATGCCGTCGTCGGACTCGCCGCCGGCCTCGGTCCGGCGCTGCGTTACCGGCGTTGGCTGGCTGCGCTGCGCGGGACGGCAAAGGTCGTCGTCGGGACCCGTAGTTCGGTGTTCGCGCCGACGCCGCGCACCGGGCTGATCGTGGTCTGGGACGACGGGGACGACAACCATTCCGAGCCGCGCGCACCGTATCCGCACGCCCGCGAGGTGGCGCTGCTCCGCGCGTACGCCAGTGGCTGCGCGGTGGTGCTGGCCGGACACGCGCGCACCGCGGAGGCCCAGGCCCTGGTCGACTCGGGGTGGGCGCACGACCTTGTGGCCTCCCGGGACTCGGTGCGGGCGGCCGCCCCGAAGATCACCGCGCTCGCGGACAGTGACCACGCCCTGGCCCGCGATCCCGGCGCGCGCGCCGCCCGGTTGCCCGCGATCGCGTTCGCGGCTGCCCGGGAAGCGCTCGGCGCCGGCCGGGGAGTGCTGGTCCAGGTGCCCCGGCGTGGCTACGTGCCCAGCCTCGCGTGCGGCAAGTGCCGGGCGCCCGCGCGATGCCGACGATGCAACGGACCTCTCGCGCTGCCGTCCGCGGCCGGCCCGGACGGGGCGGGGACCCCGGCCTGCCGGTGGTGCGGCGTCGCCGACGCCGCACACCGCTGCCACGCGTGCGGAGCGAAGGCGCTGCGGGCCGTCGTGGTCGGTGCCGGACGGACCGCCGAGGAACTGGGCCGCGCGTTTCCCGGCGTCGCCGTCCGGATGTCGGGCGGCACGGACGTCGTCGACGAGGTGAAGCAGGGTCCCACCCTCGTGGTGTCGACGGTCGGGGCCGAACCGGTGATGGCGGGCGGGTACGGCGCGGCGTTGCTGCTGGACGGGTGGGCGCTGCTAGGCCGTCCCGACCTGCGCGCCGCCGAGGAGACGCTGCGGCGGTGGATGACGGCGTCGTCGCTCGTGCGGCCGTTCGCCGAGGGCGGTCAGGTGGTCGTGGTCGCCGATTCGGGGATTCCGACCGTGCAGGCGCTGGTCCGCTGGGATCCGGTCGGTCACGCCCGTGCACAGTACGAGGAGCGCGCGGAGGTCGGATTTCCGCCCGCGATCCATCTCGCGGCACTCGACGGCAGCGCGAAGGCGATTGCGGACCTTCTCGACCTCGCCGAATTGCCGGCGAACGCGGAGTTGCTCGGCCCGGTCGAGTTGCCGGCGGGGGAGCGGCTGCCGTTCTCCGGCGACGCGCCGGAGCCGGCGGACGTGGAGCGCATGCTGATCCGGGTGCCCCGTGGCGAGGGAAAACCGCTGGCCAAGGCGCTGGGAGAGGCGCAGTCGGTGCGCAGCGCGCGTAAGGACTCGCAACCTGCCCGGATCCAGATCGACCCCATACGCATCGGGTAATCGACCACCGTCACGAAATACGACCTTGCCGGCTCGCGATTGACGATATATCGTTGATGCATCAGCGATACAGAAGGAGGCTGATGATGGAAGACTTCCATTTCGAACACAGAGGTTCCCGACGGGACCGATTCACACGCGAACGGACGGGACGGCCCGAGGGGCCCCACCGTCACGGACACCGGCGAGGCCGCTTCGGCCCCGAGGGTGATCCCGGCTTCGGTCCGGGAATGCACTTCGGCCGCGGACGCGGACGGGGTGGCAGGGGCCGGCGCGGCGATGTCCGCTCCGCGATCCTGCTGCTGCTCACCGAGGAGCCGATGCACGGCTACGAGCTGATTCAACAGATCGTCGAACGCAGCGACGGGGTGTGGAAGCCCAGCCCCGGTTCGATCTACCCCGCGCTGTCACAGCTCGAGGACGAGGGTCTGGTGCTCATCGAAAAGGTGGCGGGCCGCAAGACCGCGCGCCTGACGGACGAGGGCAAGGCCTTCGTCGAAGCGAACAAGACCGACCTCGGCACGCCGTGGGACGACGTGCGGGAGAGCGTCGGCCGGCCCGCCGAGGACCTGCGGGGTCTGATCGGGCTGTTGATGGGTGCCGCGGGGCAGGTTGCCGCGGTCGGTGACGACGAACAGGTCCGGCGTGCCGGCGAGATCCTCGCCGAGGCGCGGCGCGCGATGTATCGCCTTCTCGCGGAAGACGATCAGAGCGAAGCCGGCAAGGATGACACCGACTCGTAGGGCGCCAGGGCTCACCGCGGGCCCGCCGTCTCGACGCGACAGCGCGTGCACATTCTGGGAAAGTTCTCAGAAATGTCACGGCGAAGTCGGGAGAGATCATGAGATTTCGGGGTGCCGGTGCGGTCGTCGCGGGTGTCGTCCTGCTGATGTCCGGCGCAGTGTCCACCGCTCACGCGGACGACGCCTCACCGCCCCAACCCGTCGTGCCCGCCACGGCCGGGCTTCCCCAGACCGGCCGTAGTGCCGCCGCCGCGTATGCGCACGAGCACCCGGACAGCGCACCCGCGGGGTCGAACGACTTCTCCTGCACACCCGCCCCGGACCACCCCGAGCCGGTGGTGCTCGCGCACGGCACCGACGCCAGCGCCTACGCGGACTGGGCCACCCTGTCGCCGATGCTCGCCGCGGACGGTTACTGCGTGTTCGCGCTCAACTACGGCGGAGCGCCGGGTGCCGATTCGTACGGCACCGAGGACATCGTCGCGAGCGCGGAGGAGTTCGGCCGGTTCGTCGACCGGGTCCGCGACGCGACCGGCGCCGCCAAGGTCGACACGGTCGGATACTCGCAGGGTGCGAACGTCACGCGGTACTACGTCAACAAGCTCGGCGGCGCCCCGTTCGTCGACCACTGGGTCGGACTGGCGTCGCCCAGCTACGGGGGAGTGATGTACGGCCTCGTTCCGATCGTGCAGGCACTTCCCGGCGGACCGGACTTCGCCCGCACGGTGACGTCGGTCGCCGTCAGCCAGCAGATGCAGGGCTCGCCGTTCATGAACGCCCTCAACGTGGGCGGTGACACCGCACCCGGCGTCTCGTACACGACGATCGGGTCTCGGTACGACGAGATGATCCAGCCGTACACGAACATGGCGCTCCACGGCGCCGGGGCGGTCAACATCCTGATCCAGGATCGATGCCCCCAGGACGGCACCGGACATTTCCAGGCGCCCTACGATCCGTTCGCGCTCGACCTCGTCCGTGCGGCGCTCGACCCCGACGCGACTCCGCTGGCTCGCTGCGAGTTCGTCCCGGTCGGCGCGGGTATTCCCCAGGTGATCCTCGACAGCAATAGATAGTCCCACGCAACGAAGCGGGGGGGCGGGGAGGGCCCGCGCCCCCCCGGAGGGGGTGTTTGGGTAGGCCCCCCATTTGGGACGGCCGGCGGCCCCACGCACCAGTGGGGTTTAAAAAAAAAAAAACCCCCCACAAAAAATCCATACCCCAAACCCCCAATAACAAATGTACCACCAAAGCCCCCCA
>NZ_JBHWUE010000055.1:0-69162 GCF_042738615.1 Rhodococcus sp. NPDC059968 | reverse complement strand
GTCATCGAGGTGCCCGGACTGCTGGATCTGTCATGCCTGTGGCAGGTGTACGCGGTCGACCGGCCCGCCCTCAAGGACGCACCCTTCGTCCCGGCGACACATCCCGCGTTCGGCGAGAGAGAAACACCCAAGAGCGTCTTCTCCACCCTGCGCGACGGCGACGTGCTCGTGCACCACCCGTACGACTCGTTCTCCACCAGCGTGCAACGGTTCATCGAACAGGCCGCCGCCGACCCCCAGGTTCTGGCGATCAAGCAGACTCTGTACCGCACCTCGGGCGACTCCCCCATCGTCGACGCGTTGATCACCGCCGCCGAGGCGGGCAAACAGGTTGTGGCACTGGTCGAGATCAAGGCCCGGTTCGACGAGCAGGCCAACATCAAGTGGGCCCGCAAGCTCGAGCAGGCCGGTGTGCACGTGGCGTACGGGCTGGTCGGGCTCAAGACCCACTGCAAGACGTGCCTCGTGGTCCGGCGTGAAGGGTTCCGCCATCCGGCGTTACTGCCACATCGGCACCGGCAACTACCACCCCAAGACCGCCCGGCTGTACGAGGACGTCGGTCTCTTCACCGCCGCGCCCGAGATCGGCGCAGACCTGACGGACCTGTTCAATTCCCTCACCGGCTACTCCCGGAAGACGCAGTACCGCAACCTGCTCGTCGCGCCCTACGGCATACGCCGGGGAATCATCGAGCGCATCGACGCCGAGGTCGCACACGCGCTGCGGGGCGAGGACGCGGGGATCCGCCTGAAGGCGAACGCGTTGGTCGACGAACAGGTGATCGACGCGCTCTACCGGGCGTCGCAGGCCGGTGTGCCCGTGCAGATCGTGGTCCGCGGCATCTGCGCCCTCAAACCCGGAGTCCCCGGCCTGAGCGAGAATATCGAGGTCCGGTCGATCCTCGGGCGCTTCCTCGAACACTCCCGAACCCTGCACTTCCGCGGGGCGGACGAATACTGGATCGGCAGCGCCGACATGATGCACCGCAACCTCGACCGCCGGGTCGAGGCCATGGCCCAGGTGAAAGATCCCCGGCTCACAGCCCAATTGGGCGACATCTTCGATTCGGCGCTCGACCCGAGGACCCGATGCTGGGTACTGCACCCCGACGGAAGCTGGGTCGCCTCCCCCGCCCGCGGCGAGGACGTCCGCGAACACCAGGAGGCACTCATGCGGGCCCGAACGAGCAGCGGGTCCTGATCTGCTCGACCGTCATGGCACGACCTACCGGCCGCCCCTGACATCCGACGTTCACGTGTGAGACTCGAGAGGTGAGTGCACCTGATCTGGGACCACTGGCGGCCGAGGAGGACACCGGTGGTGAGAGTGCACGCACGGTGATCGTTGCGTTCGGCGCCAATGTCGGAGTCGCCATCGCCAAATCGGTGGCAGCAACGATGACCGGCTCCGCATCCATGGTCGCCGAGGCCGCCCATTCCTGGGCCGACACCGGAAATCAAGTGTTGCTGCTCATCGCCAACCGCAGAAGCGCACGAGCGGCCGACGAAGACCGCCCCCTCGGGTACGGCCGTGAAGCGTACGTGTGGTCACTACTGGCGGCAGTGGGACTGTTCGTCGCCGGCGGCACGGTGTCGGTATGGCACGGACTGACCGAGCTGCTCCACGACCCCGACACCGGCGAGGACTACCTGATCGCCTACCTCGTGCTCGCCATCGCGTTCGTCCTGGAGGGAACATCGCTGCTGCGGGCCATCCGGCAGCTGCGCGGGGAGGCCCACGACCACGACCGCGACGTCCTCGACTACGCCCTCGAAACCTCGGATCCGACAGTGCGGGCGGTTTTCGCCGAGGACAGCGCAGCGATCGTCGGCATCGTCATCGCCGCCGCCGCAATCGCAGGCGCCGCCGTCTGGGATGCGATCGGGTCGATCCTCGTGGGGGTGCTGCTGGGTTCGGTCGCGGTCGTGCTGATCGACCGGAACCGCCGATTCCTCACCGGAGAGCCGGGTTCGAGCGCACTGCGCGACGCCGCCGTCGAACGAATCGCACAGCTACCCGACGTGGCCACCGTCCGCTTCGTGCGCATCGAGTACACCGGCCCGAAACAGATCTTCCTCGTCGCCAGCGTCGACCTCGTCGGCGACCACGCCGAATCACACATCGCCCACACACTGCGCAAACTCGAACAAGAACTCGAACGCAACCCGCACATCGTCGACGCCGTCCTCACGGTCGCAGACCCGGACGAACAAGACGTGGGCACCGACGATCACGGCCGACCGTGATCGATCAAACCGACAACAACCGGTGACAACTCAGCGTCACCGCCGCTCAGCCAGTACGAATTACGGACATCTCTCGTCACGGGCTTCCTCAAACCGGATAGCTATGATCTCCCCGAGACTCCTCTACCCCTGCCCACCCGGCAGCGGGGAACCCACCGTGAACTTCGCCCCGAACGGATCGGTGACATCCGCGGTCCGCCCGTACACCATGTCCGTCGGATCCTCCGCGGTACCCCCGCCGGCCCGGGCCGCGGCGACGGCCGCGTCGGTATCGGCCACCTGGAACAGCGTTCCCCAGGAGGACGCCGAGGCGGCCGGATCGCCCACGATGCCGCCGATCTCGTGCCCATCCGGCCTGCGCAGAAAGGTGAAGTCCACGCCGGGCAGGTCGGCGTTCCCGTCCAGCGTGAAGTCGAACACCGCCGCATAGAACTCCCGCACCGGACCGGGATTCGGGGTCACCAAGTCGTTGCGCAACAACGTGTTCGGCTCGTTGACGAGCTCGCAGCCGATGTGCGCCCGCCCCTGCCACAGGCCGAACTGCGCACCGGACGGATCCCGCACCATCGCCATCCGACCCTGATCGGCGATGTCCATCGGCTCGATCAGCAGCGTGCCGCCCGCGGCTGCGGACCGAGCGACCGTCGCATCGAGATCGTCGGTCGCCAGGTAAACGTTCCACCAGAACTCGGTGGCGTTCTCGTCGGGATTCGGCATCAGCGCGGCGACCCTCTTACCGCCGAGCAGACACATCGTGTACCGCCCGTACTCCTCGGGACCGACGTCGAACTCCCAGCCGAAGACCGACCCGTAGAAGGTCATCGCCCGGTCGAGGTCGGGGATGCCCAGGTCGATCCAGGTGGGGGTGCCGAGTGGTTGATTCGTCGTGACGGTGCTCATCGCTGCTCCTCCGCTGTCGGATACCCACTCGATGCTAGTCTGCGGCACCGACATTCGACGGCAGAGCCGCGATTCGACTGTCCGCTCCGCGAACCCCTCTGCAATCGACAGGACGGAGTCCTCAGGTACAGCGCGGCCGATGCCCGGGATTCAAGCCCTGGGATCTCTACATCGATCCGGCGGGACACCGGAGGTGGCGTCGCCCGGGCCGCAGGACCGCGGCCGTCGAAGGTGGGCGGTCAGACGAAAGTCCGGGCATTAATGTGCCCCGACGTCGGGGGGTGACGCCGGGGCGGGGGTTCCGAGAATCGAATGGGGGGAGGAGTCCCGGAACTGCGCAAGAGTACACAGCGCGACCGACACGAACTCGTGCGGCTACGGTTCTGCGGTCGGGTCGACTCGGGCGGGTCCACGCTATTCGCGCATCCCGTCGGCTAGCTCGAGCACTCGTCCCATATACCGCGTCATGAAGGCATCCAGCGCACGCCGAGACAACTCGGGGTAGCCGGCCTTTCGGAAGTAGTGCTCGAGATCGACGAGCTTCGTACCGATACAGACGCGCTGCTCATCCAGATTTACCAGCTCGCCCACCAAGCGATCGAGTTCATCGGCCTTGCTCATCACACTGTCCATCGGTCTCACCTCGGCACCGGGCGATGGGAGTTGGCGCAGGGCGGATGCTTCCCGAAGCGCTTGGCCTCCACCCGCCCCGCTATGGCAGCGTAACACGAATTCGAACGTGCGTTCGAGCTCGTGTTGGCCATCGGTAGCATCCCGCGAAGGGAGCGCCGGCACCGTCGACGCCCGGCCGCAGCCGGTGCCGCTGTCGTGAGCGACGACTTCATACCCGGGCCCTTCGGCTGGCCGCACCTGGACGAGACCGCCGCGAACGAGATGTGGACGGAACTGATCGAGCGGGTCGACTGGCTCCGCCCCCTCTCTCTTCGGATTCGTTGCCCCCATCGCATTGCGCTGCGGGAAACCAGCCATGCTGGTTCCCTGACGGATCGATGGGCTCGCCCGCCGCCCGTCCGGTGCCGCGCCCCACGACACGCACATCATGGGGACGGACAGGGTGATCAGACTGTGCCACCCGGGCGGCGTCGAGAAGAACGCCGGCAGTGAAAGCATTCGCCGGCCAACAGTCCGCTTCAGCGGGACATGCTGGCGCCTCAGTAAACCCCCATTCCACCGGACCAGTCGCCGGTCGGGGCGAATCACCAGTCGCACTACCGCTCGGGGCGGTCTTGACGCTGCGGGGCACGGGTTCCGCTCAACGCGCCGATCCGTTCTGGTACGTGAGGGTGCGGATTTTCGGTACCGCCGGGGGCAACACCGGCTGCCATCGACTCGTGGCACTGTCTGTCTCCTGGAGGAGGTTTCCGCGCGGGTGGTGGTTGCGGAGGAAGTCGGCCGCAGGTGCCAGAGATCGACCGTTCCCATGTAGTTCACCCCCTGTTCACCTAGGCTGCGGTGGGGTACTCGAATGTCCGGAGGGGTTCGGCGCCGACGTTCAATGTCGACATGTGGCGAGATGTGATCGAAATGCTCGAGGTGCGGGAGCGAGAAGACAAGTACGAGGTCCCTTCCGAATTTGCGGTTCCGGACCTGGCGAAGGTACTGCCTGCCGACGGTCGCATCGAGCGCGCCACTGCCACCTTGGACAGCGTCTACTACGACACCGGCGACCATGACCTCTTTCGCCATCACGTGACCCTGCGCCGACGGTCCGGCGGATCGGACGCCGGCTGGCACCTCAAAGTCCCCGCCGAGAAGGCCCGCACCGAGATCCAGCTCCCGCCCGACGACAACGGTGACAGCATCCCGGCCGAGTTCGCGGACCTGGTCGCGGGCGTTGCTTTGGGCAAACCGCTGCATCCGGTGGCGATGATTTCGACCGTCCGAAGCGTGCACCGACTCTGCGACCGGGACGGCACCCTGCTTGCCGAGGTGGCCGATGATCGGGTGCAGGCAACCGCGGTCGGGGTGAGCGCCCGGGCCAGCCAGTGGCGCGAGGTCGAGGTCGAACTCGGTGAGGGCGGCGACGAGAAGCTTCTCGCACGGATCGGCAAACGACTCACCCGCGGGGCCGCCCACCCCTCCGAGCGGGGATCGAAACTCGACCGGGCCCTGTCCGGCGACGACGAACGCACCGTTGCCGCCGACGGCACCGCGCGGTCGGTGCTGCTGGCGTACGTCGACGCGCAGATCCAGGCGATCGTCGCCGGCGACGTCGCCCTTCGCCGCGGACACGATCCGATCCATCCCACCCGCGTCGGTATCCGGCGGCTACGCAGCACCCTCCGCGTCTACAGACCCTTGTTCGACGCCGGGGCGCGGGACTGGTTCGACGACGAATTATCCTGGTACGCAGGATTGCTCGGCGAGGTGCGCGACCGCGAAGTGCAGCGGGAACGATTCGCGTCCGCGGTCGCCGCCCTGCCGCCGGAGTTGGTGATGGGACCGGTGGCCGCCCGGATCGAGAACGATCTGCTCGCCGAACAACTTCACCACCGTGCCGTGGTGATGGAAGCGCTGAACGGTGACCGTTACCGGACGTTGTTCACCGCCCTGACCGCGTGGCGAACCGACCCACCGCTGACCGCGGCGGTGACCGCACCCCGGTCGATCGAGAAGGGCTCACGTCGAGCCGAACGGAAAGCACTCGAGAGGATCAGAGCGGCCGCAACCGGGACCGACGACGAGGCGCTGCACCGGGCCCGCAAGGCCGCCAAACGCGCACGGTACGCCGCCGAACTCGCCGCCCCGGTCCTCGGTAAGAAGCCCGCCAAGAAGAAGGTGAAGAGGTACAAGAAGTTGCAGGAGGTGCTCGGCGAGCACCAGGACAGTGTCGTCGCCGCCGGCATCCTGCGCACCCTCGGCGCCCGCGCCGGCAGCACACCGGGGGAAAACGGCTTCACCTTCGGCCTGCTCTACGGCCTCGAGCAACACGCCGCACAGCAGGCCCGCGTCGACGCCACCCGACTGGCAACCTGACCCTCACGTATAGAGCGTGACCGGACCCCGCCGTCCCGTTCGGGCTCGTCGACCGCTCGACGTCGACGAATCGGGTCTCACCGTCCCCGGCCCTTTCACGTTCGTCGGTGGTCTCTGGAAGCGAGGACTTTTTCGACCACCACGACGAAAGGTCTTGTCGGTAGGGAATCTCTCGTTCATTCGGCGCATCCGGAGGGTGGCGGCGTCACGGTCGACGACGTTCTCACACACTCGCGTGGGCCGTGAGCCGTGAGCCGGGGCTCGTCAGCGCCACTACTCGAGGAGGCTCGCAGACTGATCCCTGCCGGTGAACACAGCGAGGGTCGCCACACCGAAACGATCGAATCGACCACCATTGTCCCGCGGCCGGAGCGGAGCGGTGCGGTGCGGGTAAAGGGTTTCGGGGTGCTCGGGTTGGTGCACTCTGTCGGTGGCATGGGATCGGGTGGTGGGCGGCATCGGTTGTTCGGTGCTCTTCTCCCTGACGGTGTCCGGATACGCGGCAGTGCGGATCCTCGCGTCCGTCCCGTGCTCGCCGCTGCTGCGGTTGATCGGCATCACCCTCGGCCCGAACGACAACGGAGAATCGGTGAAGGGAGAAACTCAATGACCGACACGGTGGAGCGAGTGTATCTGGCCCGGCACGGCCAGACAGTGCTCAATGCCGACGGCCGCCTGCGCGGCCTCGCCGACCCACCCCTGGACGAGGTGGGCCGCGCCGAAGCGAGACGCCTCGCCGCGCTGCTGGCGACGAAGCGTCCGGCCGTGGTCATCTCCAGCCCTTTGCGGAGGGCCGTGGCGACGGCCGAGGCGATCGCGGATGCCACGAATACGGCGGTCCTGGTGGACGATCGATTGAACGACCGCGACTACGGACCCTGGACCGGCACCGTGAAAGTGGACGTCGTTGACGAGTTCGGCAGCGTCGACGCGGCCCCCGGAGTCGAGAGCGCCGCCGCCCTGTCCGAGCGTGTCCTCACCGCGTTCCGTGGATTGGTCGCCGAGGCCGACACCTGGCCGCTTGTGCTGGTCTCTCACGACGCGGTCAACCGGGCGTTGCTGACCGGCCTTGACCCGACGCTCGCCGACATCGGTCAGCGCACCGCCTGCTGGAACCAAATCAGCCACCGCGACGGGGCCTGGCACGTCGACCTCTACGACCAAAAACCGTCCTGACCCACGCGAATCCGCCCATGCCGCGGCGGGATCCCGGACAGGCAGCACCGCCGGACAAGCGGAGAAGGGCCGAGTTCATCGGTCATCAATACACGCCGGGGCGGTGTCGATTCGGTCGGCGATCGCGGCGAGCTTCGCTGTCGGACCTGACACCCCTGATTGTCGGCATACCGGGAGCGGATGGTCTCCCGGTACTCAGCCTCAGGGTGCACCACCTCGCGGCCGCTTGACCACAGACCGACATGGCGACTGTCTCAGAATGAATAGATTTGCGTCCCGTCAGGATAAGTATCCGTGGTCGCGTGACAGTACGGTGGAATGCATCACAACGCAGGATCGCGGCGCAACAGCAGAAACCGAGCACCGGGCCAGCCCGTGAAACCGCCCTCCCGCTGTGCGCGCGAACAATCCGAAGATCACACGAGCGCAAAGAGTCTCGGACATCCACCGCCACTGCTATGACTATGGCTATGGCGGACGGTCATCTCGGACGGCGACCACAGGGACGGATCACCGCGACAACCGAGAGGATGGAATTCATGAGGTGGGACGAACGCGCGGCACACCCGGGGACCGGGAAGTTCATCCGACTGGCACATGTCCAGGACGAGAGGTCGTCGTACGTGCTGCGGGACGAGGCAATCGGATGGTGTTCACCGCCCACGACGACACCGTGCTCGCCGAGGCGGAGCGGATGCACGGCGGGAACTGGATGGTGAAGCGGCGCGACGAGCCCTCCCGTGAGCACTCGCGCACGGACGACGCCATCGACGACATACTCGGGGATGCCGCCCTGAATCAGAGGAACAGCGCCTGGCCGGGAGGGAGCCCGGGATCGGAACCCCACGGCGATGAGCGCAGGTCACCGTTGGTGCCTCACGCCCAGGCGCTGACACTGCGCGTCCTGGCCGGCGACCCCGCCCGTGCCGACCACAGCGCCGGGGTTGCAGCCCGGGCGCTGGCCCTGACCCCCACAGTCCCGGCCGCCGACCGAGACACCTTGATGGCCGCCGCCTGGCTACACGATATCGGCTACGCCGCCGAGCTACGCGAGACCGGGTTCCACCCGCTCGACGGCGCCCACTATCTCCGCGCCCACGGGTGGCCGTCCCAGGTGTGCGACCTCGTCGCTCATCACTCCGGTGCTCGCTTCGTCGCCGCGGTCACCGGCCTGGGCGATCCCCTGAGCCGGTACGGTTTCGTCGAGGACGCGGTCTCGGACGCTTTGACCGTCGCCGATCAGACCACCGGGCCGCACGGCGAAGAGTTGAGCCTGAACCAGCGGCTGCGCGAGAAACTCGACCGGCACGGCCCCGACTCCCCCACCGTCCGCGCGTGCCCGCAACGGGAGCCGTACCTGCGCGCCGCCGCCGGCCGGGTCGGGCAGCGTCTGCGGCTCGAGTGAGTCCCCCGCCCGGGCGGCCGGAGCGTGAGCAGCGCACCGAGAACGAGCCACCGCACAGTCAGACCGGTGGGGTAGCACCCGCACCCGGCCGGTAGCGCCGGCGGAACCCGCGGGGGCGCGAGGCGTCGCCACTTCGTCCCCGCGCAACAGGAGGAGTTCGGCGTGTTCGCGCGTGTCGGGTGGGCCGGTGCTCATCCCGTCGTCCATCGTGTGCCTCTCCGGATGGAAGACGGGATGAGCACCCTTCGACTCGCGGGGCGTTGAAGCGGGGGACGCGGTGTTGCGGCTCAGACCTGGTCGGGATCCCAGGTCGCGACCGCCCAGATCACGACGGCGTTCAGCGCGATGATCGAGATCGCCCACCACGGGTAGTACGGCAACCACAGGAAGTTCACGAAGATAGACACGGCGCAGATCGTCATCGCAGCGACGCGCGCCCAGGCCGCCCCCGTGAACAACGCGGCACCGACACCCGCGACGATCACCCCGAGCACGAGATGGATCCACCCCCACGCGGTGATGTCGAATTTGAAGGTGTACTCGACACCGGTGACGATCACCTCGTCCTTAGCGATCGCGTAGATCCCCTGGAAGAATTCCAGCACACCGACGGTGACGAGAAGAACCGCCCCGCCCATCGACGTTCCTTTTGCCACGCCTTGTTTGACCTGCGAATCCACGGACATGACCGTTCCTTTCCGTCAACCTACGAAATGGCCTGGCACAACACATGATGGTTCTCCGGCGCAGGGGCCGCACGCACCGACGGGGCGTGCGTGACCCCGCAAGCGAGTCGCCCGGACACCCCGGTCGGGCCTCACCCGACGAGCCGCATGAGCACCGCCGCCGCCCGTGATGTCGCATGCTCGGTGTCCGCTGTGCCGTCAGCGTCACCGGCCCGGCATCACGTCTCCGAGCCCAGTTCGGTTGGGCACGTGCACGTTCCCGCACCCAGACATCATAGGGACCGACGCCGGGACCAGGGGTGTCCCGGAGACCAACCAGAGGGGAAGAATTCCGGAACGGCCGCATACCGGTGCTGTCGCCAAGAGTGTGTGGCCCGGGCTGGACGCGGACCGCCCCACTGAGACTCGGCGACCGACAGTCCGTGCATCTCGTCGCCGCCCCTCGCCGACGTCGAACTGTCCGTGTTGCACGCGAGCCCCGCCCTGCGCCGCCGACGAACTCTGCGGTCGCTGTCGGTGACACCGCGAATATCGATCGTCGATGACCCGCTGCTTTCCGCGGACGCCTCGGTCGGCGGACTCGTTGCCGCGTTCGACCGAGGCGGCGACGGCACCTTGTGGTGCACGCACCGGGGAGGTGTTCGAGCAGCTGATAGGGATCGCCGCCGAACAGGGCGCCTCCCGCTTTCTGCCGACGGGAAAACCGCCAAGGCAGGTGTGTGGATCGTGCACCGCGACCGGGAGCTCCGCCACATCGGGCCGATTCCCCCGCGCTGACCGCGTTTCCCATGTCGGATACGCCGGGTGCGAACGAGGCCGTGTTCGGGCCGCCGGTAGCCGGTGAAACGGAGCCCGCCACTCGCGGAGGCAGGTGGCGGGCTCCTCGCACGGCCTCGCTGGGCCGGTGGTGTGATTCACGGGAACTACCCGGCGATCGGAGTCGAGAGCAAATTCGCCGTGGGTGATCCCCACGTCGATCCGTGACCCCGCCGATCGACCGGCCTGATGAGCCGCCCGGTCCCGCACGCCGTGTGCGTCCGTGGACTGATCACCGTGCCGGAACTGATCGCCCCCCAGGTTAGGGGCACAACATGTCATCACGACGGCGGGAGCGTGTCCGGCGGGTGTCGGCACGCTGATCCGGGCGGTGCCACCGCCAGCGTGCGGTGCACAATCGAATGGCGCCGTGGGTCCTGTTCGGTGCCGCCAGCCCGCCATCTCGGTTCCGACCGTGCAGAAGGGAAACTCCGATCGCCTTCGCCTCCGGACCATTCGGGAAGTCCGATCGCGAAGCTGATCGTGACTGGGATCAGCCGGCAGGTTTCGACGGCGGCGCGGACGACCATGAGCCGCAGCGGCGGCGCGAAGGTGCGGGCGGAGTCGGTTGCCGCCCGCCGTAGTCGCACGGGTGGGCTGTCCAGCCAGGACGAGCCGGGTTTCGACGTGTTCGGTGCGGCGGACAGCCCCGCGACCAGGCCGTTTCTTGGGCACTCGGCGACCGTGCCCGGTCATGCCGGAGCTTCCGAGGAAGGCGCGTTTGCCCGACCTTGGCGCGTTCGATCTGCAGCGACCCGCCGCCGAGTGTTCGGCCGCCCGTTTCCCCGACCGATCAGCAGGACCGGCGCAGCTCACAGGAAATTCGTCGAACGTTCATTTCGGCACCGATCCCTCCGTCCGCCGCTACCGTCGCCCGCCCGGCATCTGGAACAGGTTGCGCAAGTATTGATTCGGTGCCATCACGGCATCCTGCACCCCGCAGGATGGACTCGAAATCGGGACGTGCACCGAACCCTGGCCGAGCGCACACTGACATGGTGGAGACAACGACCGGCCGTATCGAAAACCAACGGTTGCTGGAGTTCGCCCGACGCTGGCATCTGTTGGGCGGCGGACCGGCCGAGGAGATCATGACCGAGTTCGGTCTCGCGCCGACCTCGTTCTTCCAACGACTCCTCGACATCGTCTCGGCCGACAACGCACTCGACCTCGCCGAACGCACAACGCTGTTGCGGGTATGTCGACGCCGGATATGGGTCGGCCAATGACACCGGCAAATCCCTTGTTCCCCCAGTGATATAGGACAACCGGCACGGGTATTAGGCCACTCTGACCCGACTGGTGATGATCGCGTACGCTGCAGGACAACGTCGGACAAGTCGATTGGTGCGGTGTAGTTGTCAGGCTGGATGACCCTGTCGAGAGGGCGCAGGTAAATCTGCTTCTTCTCCAATTCCGGGTCGCCGTAGTCGATGATCTGGGACATGAAGTCGTAGAGCCGCACGAACGAACCGACGTCCTTGCGGAAGCGTTCGAGGTCGCGTCCGCGAGGTCGGAGATGGCGTCGGTGCGGGTGTGTGCCCCGGCGACCACACGTGCGCCCTCGGCGACCAGCGCTGCGGTGATCGCGAGGCCGATGCCTTTACTGGCGCCGGTGACGACGGCGACAGGCTGGGATACGAGCACGGTTTGCGAGGCAGCGACCTCGGTGGTGTGCGCTCCGATGCGGCCCGCCATGAAACGCAGTTCGCACCGCGTGATCCGGGTCGTCGTCTGCCGGGGATATTTGCGTGGTGCCCGGTGTCAGCGTCGACCACCGAGATGGATGCCGGATGTCCACACGATGCATTCCCCGTGAACTGACCCCTCCGGAGTCCGACCAGCGCGCCGAACGCGGCCGGGGTGACAGCAACAGCGACCGTGCATCAACAGCGCCCGTCTTATTTTCTTGGATGCGAAACACGCGCCCACCCGCGCCATCCGGGTCGCCGAGGTCTCCGAGGTCTCCGAGGTCTCCGAGGTCTCCGAGGTCTCCGAGGTCTCCGAGGTCTCCGAGGTCTCCGAGGTCTCCGAGACCATCGGGCACGTCACCGGTACCGACTGTCGCCGGTCGGACCTCGCTCGATCGCAGGAGCCCAGCACGGACCGTCCGGCGGCGGAGTGTGCTCGTAGCCCGGATCGCAGGGCAGCACCTGCGGCACGACCCCTGCCCGTGCCGACGCCTGTGCCGGTGGCGATTGCGGCGCGGATTGTGGAGTCGGTGTGCGTGGGGCCGCTTCCTCCAGTGCAGGAGCATCCGCGAGCTGCGTTTCCGTCTGCGGTGGCGCCTGCACCGATCGCGCCCGCCCCGCAGCCGCCGGGTTCGTCGCCGCGGTCGGCGCCGTCGCCGATGGCGGCGAGGCCGGCCGCGCCGCGCTCGACACCGGGGCGGGGCCGGCGACCTCCGGCGAGGACGATCCCGACCCGAGGATCACGCCGCCGACGACAGCGAGGATCGCCGCGAGCGCAAGGCCGGCGACCATGACCCGGCGGCCCCAGTCGACCGGAACGCGCACAGGAGTGAGCCCGGCGGCGGGCGGCGGCGGTATGGTCGCCGCGCGAGTGGCAGCGGGCTCCGGTGGTGTCGCCGCCGCGCGAGCGGTAGCGGCCAGCTCGCCCACCGACCGATAGCGCCGCGCGGGTTCGACTGCCGTTCCGCGGGCGATCACCGCATCCAGGCCGACGGGCACCGTCGCGATCACCGACGACGGGCGCGGCGGCAACTCGGTTCCGCTCGACGACGGAAACAGCGTGCCGGTGAGGCATTCGTACAACACGGCGGTCAGGCCGTAGACGCCCGACGCGGCGCCGACAGACGTGGGGAGCCCGACGTCGGTCAGTTGGATCAGCCCGCCGTCCTGCACGAGGACGTTCGCCGACGCCACCTCCGGCTCGACCAGTCCGGCCGCACGGCCTCCAGCGCCGACGCCAGCTGCTCGACCACTCCGACCGCACGAGGGACCTCCATCGCGCCGGTGGACCGGAGCATCGTCCGCAGTGTCGTGCCCGGGGTGATCGGCGTGGCGAGGAAGAGCCGGTTGCCGATCTGCCCGAAGTCGTGGATCGGCAGCACATGCGGGTTCCGGATGTGCGCCGCGATGCCGGCTTCCCGGTCGAAACGATCGCGGTACTCGTCGTCCTCGGTAGCTTCCGGCGGCAGCGCCCGCACCGCGACGTGGCGAGACGTGACGGTGTCGAACGCCGCCCAGACCTCGCCGGTCCCGTCCACCGACAGCGGACGGCCCAGCCGGTACCTGCCGAATAGGGCTCCACCCTGCATCGTCACTCTCCCCCGCTCGAACCGGCCGCGCCCGCGGCACCGGGCACTGGGCAGGGCCGACCCCCGCCGCCACCGGAATTCTATGCGGTGGATGCCGGTGGCGTCGCGCTCGATTCGTGAACCGCCTTCGTGTGCAGCACCTTTCGTTTCCGGGGTTGAGGAACATCACTTCCCGATCCGGTCCTGAGCGGCGATCCGGTGCGCAGCGGAGCTCCGATCAGGGGACACCGCAGGTGGCCGGCACCGGCCCGCAGGGGCAGTGACACCTCACCGGTGCGGCCTTCGGGAGGCGGCTGGCGCCGAGGTGGGGTTCGGGGGGTGCACGGCAATGGGAGCGGGTTGTCCGAGCAGCGGGAGCCGCTGGTTTGGGTTTTGGGCGCGTTCAACAAAGTTGCGGCCCCCGGGTTCGGCACACTAGGGGGCATGGCGGATCAGCAACGGGAGAAGTCGTGGTCGGCCCGGTACGTGTCGCTGTTGGCGACCGAACTCGCCGCCCGCGGCGTGCACTACCCGGACGAGATACTGGCGGTGTTCATCGACAGCAACGCCGCCACGGTCGCCGCGATCGCCGGCATCAGTGAGCTCGACGACCCAGCGTTCGTCCGCATCGATTGGAAACACTAGCCCGCTCCGGGGCGGGCTAGTTGATGCGTTCCCCGGACGAGTCCGGCGTTGCGCGGCGGAAAGGGTTCGCCATCGTTGTATTCGCGTTCGAGAACCGCGAGGTAGTGGGCGAGGGCTTCGTCGACGAGGTCGGACCAACTGTCGGGGGCGCCGGCGATGTGGCCGATCGCGGCGACGGCATTCAGGCCGTCTTCGACCTTGGCGCGCGTGATATAAACCAATTCCTGCTTCGTGTCCGCGGGAACCCGTCTGGTGGTCTTCTGTTCCTCACCGAGGACCACCGACCCCGATTGGGGTTCGGCGAGGGTGGCCGCTTCTCGTGCGACGTCCACGCCCTGCTCGACCAGGTTCGGCAGTCGCCGCTTGCGGCGTTCGACGGGGCTGTTGGCGAGTCCGGGCTCACGTGTCACGCTGATCAGGAGATCCTTCCGACGAGTTCTCGAGCACGTCCCACCCTGAGGGACGCCTGCGCGGGTCTGGGGGCGGCGTTCGAGGGGGTTGTTGGCGAGTCCGGCTTTACGTGTCGCGCTCATCAGGAAATCCTTTCGACGAGTTCTCGGGCGGCGTCGCGGTAGGCGCGTGCCGCGGACGAGGACGGCGCCCACCTGACGACGGATTCTTCGGCGCTGTAGCTTTCGCTGACACGGACCGACTTCGGGATGATGGTCCGCATCGTCTGGTCGGGATAGCTCTCGCGGAGCGCGGCAAGGACCTGCTGGTCGATGACCTGGCCGAGTTCGACGCGGCCGCACAGAATGTGATTGAGCCGCGCAGTCGGGTTGAGCAACTCGACCTGCTCGCTGATGTAGTTCTCGATCCGCATGAGCGCTTCGAGTTCCATCGCGCCCGTCATGACAGCGGCGAGCACCTCGGTGCAGGCGACGAGTGCGCTGATGGTCAGGTGGTCGAAGTCTCCGGGGCAGTCGAGGAGATTGAAGTCGACGTCGGGGGCGCCGGCGAGGGCTTTGCGCAGGACGCCGTGCGCACCGGGCTTCTTGAGGAAATAGGGCCCGACGGAATCGAGTTCCTTGGTGGCAGGAACGAGGTGGATCCCGGACGCGGTGATCGTGGTGGCATCTTCGATGCTCGCCACCATCATCAGCACCGACAGGACATCGTTGTCGACGGCTTCGGGCGTGGCGCCGAGCCAGGTGGTGGCGTTGCATTGCGGATCGAGGTCGACGACACGGACGGTGTAGCCGGCTTCGACGAGGGCTTGGGCGAGGTTGACGGTGCTCGTGGTTTTGGTGGAACCACCTTTATGGTTGACCACCGCGATGGTGCGGGTCATGGGCCTGTCCCTTCGTGAAAAAATAGTGACGTAACTTGCACTGATCCGTCAGGGCGTTCAGTGTCGCGTTGACGTTTCTCGTTCCGGCGGAGTCCCGCGATCATCGCTGACGGCGGACGATCTACTGTCACTATCGCGACGAGCAAACAGGTCGCCACTCACTGCCCAGACCGGTGATCCGTCACCGTCCTGATCTGCGGGGTTCCGCGGATTGGTGTGGCGGCCTGCTTCTCCCGAATCGATGCCATCAGCTCGGTCAGGCCGGTGTCGGCCGCGATCAGCGCCGCAATGTAGTCGTTCGCGGTCATGCCATGTGCCTTCGCGGCGCTGGCAGCTGCTTCTTTGAGCTCCGGTGGCACCAGCGCCTTGACTACAGCACGGGTTCCCTTACTGGGCCGCCCTCGGCGGCGGGAAGCAACGATCTCGGCCATGCCCGCAATTCTGGGACCCGAAAGTCGAACGACCTAACCGCCACGCCGCACCCTCAGAATTTCTCGCGGCCGGTCATTGCTTGCAGTGTTGCAGAACTCGACGACAGGAAGTACTGACCTACAAACGTTTTCGGACGGGTTTTGCGACACTCAACGATTCGATAACGAAAGGTCGCCGGCGTGTGACTCCCAGCGCTGTCTGGCACGTTTTTGCCGGCGCTATTTGGCACGGTGCCGATCGGGCGAGGTGGCGGCAACACGGGCGACCCTGCACGCCGAGCACCTCGGTGCCCTGGTTCGTGGATCGGCTGGGCATGCCGTTCACGGTCGATGGTTGACTGGTGTCGTGCCGACCTCAGACGCCGTACGACGGCTCGCCGAGCAGCTCATGGCCGAGTTGTCCCCGCAGCAGCAACAGATGGTCTTGGGCGCGATCGGGGCGGATCGTTCGATGGCGTTGATCGAGAATGCGCTGCGAATCCCCGAGCCCATGGTCGGTGATGCCCCGACCCGCATCCGCGGCTTTCGGGTCCGGCTCGACCTGGTCGGTGCCAAGCCCCCGGTGTGGCGGCGGCTCGAGCTGCCCGGCGACCTCGCCCTCGACCGGCTGCACGTGGTGATCCAGGCCGCGATGGGGTGGCTCGACGGCCATCTGCACCGGTTCCGCACGGGCAGCGATCCCCGGTCGCCGTACTTCGTCACACCGTTCGACGTCGAGGAGGGCGAGGACGGCGTGCTCGAAGACGGGGTCCGGCTCGATCAGGTGCTGACCGGCACCGGTGACCGCCTCTGGTACCAGTACGACTTCGGTGACGGCTGGGACCACGTGCTCGCGGTGGAGGCGGTCCTCGATGAGCCGCCCGCCGAGGTGCGCTGCACCGGCGGTCGGATGGCCTGCCCGCCCGAGGATTGCGGTGGGATCTGGGGTTACACGGAGCTGGCGGCGTGGGTGCACGGCGGGTGCGACCCGTCGTCCGTCCCGCCCCCGTTCGAGGACGCCGGCCACGCCCGCGACTGGCTGCCGCTCGACTGGCACCCCGACCAGTTCGACGTCGACGAGGCCAGCACCGCCCTCGCGGCGGCGGTGGCCGCGCCGGTCCCCGTGGCCGGGGAACTGGCCGCGCTGCGCGAGCAACTGGAGCGGGGCGGCAACCGGGCACTCACGCAGCTGCTGGAACGGTCGGCGTCGCCCGCCGCGGTCGAGGTGACCGAGGCAGACGCTGCACACCTGATCGAGCCGTACCTCGTACTCCTCGACCTGATCGGTGACGGGGTGCGGCTGACGAGCGCCGGCTACCTTCCGCCGGCACTGGTCGAGCAGCTCGCCGAGCGGACCGGCGTAACCGGTTGGTGGATCGGCAAGGCGAACCGCGAAGACCTCACGTGGCCGGTCGCGCAGCTCCGCGACAGCGCGCGAGTGCTCGGCCTGGTGAGTGTGCGCAAGGGCCGGCTGGCGCCGACCGCGCTCGCCCGCCGGAGCGGTAACCAGCCACTGGCGCTGTGGCGGCACATCCTGTCCCGACTACCGGTGAGCAGAACCGAGTTCGACCGACAGGCGGGCTGGCTGGCACTCGCCGTCGTCGGGAGCGGCATCCCGGCCGAGGAATGGAAGCGCGAGATCCGAAACCTGCTGCTCGGCCTCGGCTGGCGCGTCCAGGGCAGTCCGTCCCCCGACCGCGTCGCCGTCGCCAGCCCCACGCTCGACGTCCTCGAGCTCCTCGTCGGGAAGACACGCGGCAAGATCACCGGCACGGATCCCGCCGTTGCCGCCACCGCCCTCGCCGTGATCGGCCCCGACCGCTGACCCGAGCACCCCTCGGACTCAACCGCCCCTGGTTCTATGTCATGGAAACGATGGTTCGCGAGACATCGACCGTTTCCCCAGGTCACGGGTGTCACGTTTCCCGTGTCCGCGGCTATGGCACGTGCTCGGGGGTTCGTTTTACGCTGGACGGGTGCGGATCGGTCTGGCCCGGGTCTCCACCCGCGATCAACACCCCGAAGCGCAGCAGGACGCGCTCCGCGCGGCCGGGTGTGAGCAGGTCTTCACCGACACCGCCTCCGGGGTGCTGGCCCGCCGGCCCGGTCTGGACCAGGCGCTGTTGGCCGCCCGGCGTGGCGACCAGCTGGTGATCACCCGGCTCGACCGGTTGGGGCGGTCGTTGGCGAATCTGATCGAGTTGTCCGCGATGCTTCAGGAGCGCGGGATCGATCTGGTGGTGCTCGATCAGGGGGTCGACACCTCGACGGCTGCGGGGCGGATGTTCTTCTCGATCCTCGGGGCGATCTCGGAGTTCGAACATGCGCTGCTCTCCGAACGGACCGCAGAGGGGTTGGCCGCGGCCCGCGCCCGCGGCCGAACCGGCGGCCAGAAGCCGAAGCTCGGCCCGCGTCAGGTCGCCCTCGCGCGGGCGATGTACGAAGAGACCGGCGACGACGGCAAACGTCGATACACGGTGGCGCAGATCGCCGCCGAGTTCGGGGTGACCCGTCCGACCATCTACCGGCACCTGAGCGCGGCGATCTCCGCCGGCGGCGCGCGCGGTGCTGTTACCGGCCCGGCTCGATGAGCACCCCGGGCCGGGGCCGGGCCGATCCGATGACGGTGCTGCGCCCGCATCTCGAGCACGGCGTCCCGCTGACGCGGGCGGCGGCCGCCGGTGGGGTATCGGTCCGCACCGCCCGCCGCTGGCTCGCCGCCTACCGGGCGGGTGGGCCGGCCGCGCTGGCCCGGCGTCCGCGCGCGGACCGCGGCACCCGCACGCTGCCCAACGAGTGCGTCGAGCTGGTCGAGGGACTGGCGCTGCGGAGGCCGCAGCCGTCGACCGCGCACATCCACCGCACCGTCACCACGATCGCGGCCCAGCGGGGCTGGCCCGCACCGAGTTACGAGACCGTGCGCACGATCGTCGGCGGGCTCGATCCAGGTTTGGCCACCCTGGCCCATCAGGGCGCGACCGCCTACCGGGACCGGTTCGAGCTGGTCTATCGCCGCGAGGCGGCCCGCCCGAACGAGGTGTGGCAGGCCGACCACACCGAACTCGATCTGATGATCCTCGACGCGGCCGGCACACCGGTCCGGCCGTGGCTGACGACCATCCTCGACGACCGCAGCCGTGCGGTCGCCGGATACACCGTGTTCCTCGGCGACCCGTCCACGCTGCAGACCGCGTTGGCACTGCGGCAGGCGATCTGGCGCAAGACCGACCCGCGGTGGGCGGTGTGCGGGCTGCCGGATGTGCTCTACAGCGACCACGGAGCCGACTTCACCTCCGCCCATCTCGACCAGGTGTGCGCCGACACCCGGATCCGGCTGGTGCACTCCACCCCCGGCGTGCCGCAGGGCCGCGGAAAGGTCGAGCGCCTCTTCGGCACCGTCACCACCGAACTCCTCCCGAGGTTGCCCGGCCACATCCCGCACGGAACCCACGGCAAGCCCGTGACCGCACCGACATTGACGCTGGCCGAAGCCGACGCCGCGATCGGCGAATTCATCGTCGACACCTACCACCGGCGCGCACACTCGGAAACCGGTGTCCCGCCGCAGCAGCGGTGGCTCGCCGGCGGATGGCTGCCGCGGATGCCCGACTTGCTCGAACAGCTGGACTTGCTGCTGCTCACCGTGACCCGCCCGCGCGTGGTGCACCGCGACGGGATCCACTGCCACGGGCTGCGCTACCTCGACCTGACCCTGTCGGCGTATGTCGGCGAACGGGTCACCGTCCGCTACGACCCCCGCGACCTCGCCGAGATCCGCATCTACTACCGCGACCAATTCCTATGCAGGGCCGTGTGCGCGGAGCTCGCCGACGCCACCATCTCCCTCAAGGACCTCCAACGAGCCCGCACCCAACGGCGCCGCGAACTGCGCGGCACGCTCACCTCCCGGCGCAGCCTCGCCGACGCGCTGACCACCACCGGCGCAGGCCCGATCCCCGACACCGCACAACTCACCCCGCGCGACCGCGGCGCCGCGGACTCCGACCATGACCGGCCGGCACCGCAGAGGCCGCGCCGGCGATTGAAGACCTACCGCGAGGACTGACCCGACAACCACCCGAGGCGAGGTACCCGTGAGCACATCGAAAACCCGCGAACCGCCGCTGCCTCCCCGGCAGAGCGACACCGCCGCCGCACTCATCGGCGACGCCACCCCGGTGCGGCGCGACGGTCCACCGTTCCTGGTGACCAAGGAACACCGCCGATTCGTCGAGTTCGCCGACGCGGTGCGTCGCAACCGCTACATCGGAGTGTGTTTCGGGCCCGCGGGGATCGGCAAGACCCTGTCCTCACGGGTCTACAGCGGCGCCGACAACTGGGAGCAATGGTTCCTCGACCGCTACCTCAAGGACCCCGCCATCCCGAAAATCATCGACACCGCCCGCACCGCGATGTGGACCCCGAAGGTCACGACCACACCCCGCAAACTCGACCGGGCGATCCCCGCGCTGTGCCAACAGGTGTCCTGGGCGATCGAATGCCACCACCACCCCGACTACGACCCGCTCGCCTACAGCGACGGCCGCGGCTGCGGCTACACCGAACTGCTCATCGTCGACGAGGCCGCCGACTGAAAGCCACCGGCCTCGAACAGCTTCGGGACTTCTTCGACCGCCATCACCTGGGCCTGATCCTGGTCGGCATGCCCGGACTGGAACGCCGGCTCGAACGCTACCCACAGCTCTACAGCCGCATCGGCTTCGCCCACCAGTACCGGCCGCTGAGCGATGACGAACTCGCCTTCGTGCTCGAGCGACACTGGAACCGGCTCGGCCTGGCGCTCAACGCCGACGACTTCACCGACGCCGAGGCGATCGCCGTGGTCGCCCGCATCACCGGCGGCAACTTCCGGCTCATCCACCGCCTGTTCGGTCAGGTCCAACGCGTCCTCGAACTCAACGACCTGCACACCATCACCCGTGAGGTCGTCGACGCCGCCCGCGACACCCTCGTCATCGGCACCTGACCACCGACAATCACCCGAGGACGATCTGATGACCAGGATGCTCGGATACGCCCGCATCACCTCGCTCGACCGGAGCCGCCTCGCGCTCCAACACGACACGCTCGCCTCGGCCGGCTGCGAACGCATCTTCACCGACACCACCCCCGCAGCGGGCGCCCCGCAACCGCAGCTCGAGACCGTCCTCGCCGCGCTCGAACCGACAGACCTGCTCGTCGTGTGGTCCCTCGACCGGCTCGCCCACTCGCTGACCCACCTGCTCGGCACCGCCACCCGAATAACCGATAACGGCGCCGGCCTCTGGTCGATCACCGAAGACATCGACACCAGCGACCCGGACACCGGTACCCACGTCCTCGAGATCTTCGCCGCACTGTCGACCTGCCAACACGCCATCCGCCGAGAACACGCCCTGATCGGACTCGCCGTAGCAAGGAACCGGGGCCGTGTGGGCGGGCGACCCCGCGCCCTCACCCCGGTGACCGTCGCCCAAGCCCGCACCATGAAGGCCGACGGCGCCACCATGACCGCGATCGCCCAGGCGCTCGGTGTGGGACGCAGCACCGTGTACCGCTACCTCACCTGATCAGCACCGACCGAACGAGCCAAATAGCGTCGGCAAAACCGTGCCAGACAGCGCTGGGAGTCACACGATCGAGAGTTGAAAGTTATCAACTGTGACGTGTCTCAGAAACCTGTCTCAGGCTCTGAATTGCCCGCTGGTAGGTGTCGGACGTTTCTGAGACAGTCTTGCCTGCCGTATTGGGGTACCTGAGAGTGTCAACCGCCGACCAGTCGTTGGATCTTCAGAGAGACGCTCTGGCGGCCGAGAACTGTTTACGGGTGTGGGAAGAAGTTGCATCAGGTGCCCAGAAGGAGCGGCAGCAGCTGCAACAGGCTCTCGACAGCCTCCGCGCCGGCGACACCTTGGTGGTGTGGCGACTAGACCGGCTGGGCCGCTCGCTGAGTCATCTCATCGAGACGGTAGGACTCATCGAAAGCAAAGGGGCGGCTTTCCGGAGCCTGACCGAGGGAATCGACACTTCCACGCCCACAGGGCGATTGGTGTTCCACATATTCAGTTCCCTCGCCGAGTTCGAACGCGAGTTGGTCAAGGACGCACCTTGGCCGGGCTGCCTTTCATCATGACCACAGCGGGCAACTGGCCGTCCCTGACGCCAATCGGGGAATCTATCGCACCGACTATCTCGTTTTGCGGCGGTGATCTCGCGCCGCCTATGGAATGCGTTCTCAACCGAGCTGGCCGACCGCACGATTCGATTCATTCACCGAGCGTCCGCATAAGGATCGCCGGATTTCATCGGTTCTCAAACTTCCGGTATATGGGGTGTGCCAGGATTTATCTGGGTAAATACTCGGGCCGAGCCCGAACACAAGGTTCGGGCGGTCGCCATTCAGGGTGGTCGACATGCGGTTTGTGAACCAGATAACGGCGATTGCGTTTGTCTCGATTCTCGTCAGCTCAGCGTGTAGCAACAATTCCGATCCGTCCGGTTCGCCACCGACGACTGTGGCTCATCCGCCGGCGGAGTTTGTCGAGGGTCCGTGCGCGAAGACGCCGAATCCGGTCCCACTGCTGGAGAATGCTCGCTGCGGGGAATTGGTGGTACCGGTGAACCGCACCAGAGAAGACAGCGGAACCTTGCGCTTGGCAGTAGCGATCGTTCCGTCGGAAACGCAGCCGCCGACCAAGGCTCCGATCGTCTTTCTCATGGGTGGGCCCGGTCAGGATGGGGTCACGGATCCCCCGATCAACCCGGACGTCCCGCTGAACCGTGATCGCGATCTGATCCTGATGGGACAGCGCGGCAACATGACGTCCAGCTCGCCGTTGCCCTGCCCGGAGATTTTCGAGTTCTTCGCCCAAAGGATCGGAATGGCATGGAACGCTGAGTCCACGCGGGATGCGTACGTAGAAGCGGTGAAGGAGTGCCACGACCGCCTGGCTCCCACCGTTGACCTCTCGGCGTTCAATTCGACCGAGAGCACCTATGACCTGATTGATTTACGCAAGGCACTCGGCCTCGAGAAGTGGAATGTGTTCTCCCACTCGTACGGTACCGACCTTGCGCTGATCTACATGCGTCACGACGCCGACGCTATCGAGTCGATCGTGTTCGACGGAGTGACGCCTCCATCGGCTGGTGCCCTGGGGTGGACCTGGGCCAGCGCTCGCCAAGCATTCGACAACATGGTCAAGGCGTGCGAGGACCAGCCAGCATGCAAAGAGCGCTATCCCGACCTGGGGGCCACGTTCATCCAGTTGGTCAATGAGCTCGAGGCGAAGCCCATCACCACGACGGTCAACGTTGAGGGTGTAGGAGAGACGAAGGTTGTCGTCGACGGCGGAATGCTGCTGAACTGGTTTGTCCCCGTGGCTACCCATCTACCGAAAGAGTTCCCATCAACGGTCGATGAGCTCGCAAACGGGAATGCGCAGCCCATTGCGTCGCGGTGGGCCGAGGTGTGGGGGCATCCGGAGAGGGGCGTCCTCCATTGGGGCCTCACCCTGAGCATTTGGTGCCGTGAATGGATCCCGTTCGAGACCGTCGAGCAGTCAATGCAACAGGCGGAAAAGGAATTCCCTGAGCTGCCGGAGTCCGTTCGGGCCCAAGCGCCGCAGCTGCCGTTCCTGCGCGACGCCTGCGAAGTGTGGGACGTGCCGAAGGCCCCTGACTCGATCCGAGACATCACCGTCAGTGACATCCCTTCGCTTGTGCTGTCGGGAACCTACGACGGGCAGACCGGAGCGGTGTGGGGCGACTACATCGCGAAGGATCTCTCGCAATCCATAGTCGCGGTAGTGCCCGGAGCTGCACACGGTGTGTATGCAGAGCCACCGTGCGGAGCCGAGATCATCGCGTCGTTTTTCGACAATCCGGAGAAGCCGGACACATCCTGCACGGACACGACGCAAGTGCCGGCATACGACATTCTCCCGCCACGCTGATGGCGACCGAGGTGTTCGCCGTCAGTGGCCCTGCGTTGTCGCGCCGGGCGGTGCTTGGCGGGGCGGTCGCCGGGTTGACGGTGCTCATGTCGCCGGCATGTTCGTCGAAGAAGTCGACCACCACAGCCACGAGCGTCCCGGCGAACGCGAAGGACGCGTTCAACGAGCTCGACACCAAGATCGACAAGGCGATGAGGGACTACGCGGTCCCCGGGGTTGCGGTTGGCGTCATTGCCGACGGTGAGGAGTACATCAAGGGGTACGGGGTCACCAATGTCGACCACCCGACCCCGGTGGACGGCGACACCCTGTTCCGGATCGGCTCCACGACGAAGACGTTCACCGGAACGACCGTGATGCGCCTCGTCGACGAGGGCAAGGTCGATCTGGAGGCACCGATACGCCAGTATCTGCCCGATTTCGCGGTCGCCGATCCAGACGCCAGCGCCACGGCGACGGTGCGACAACTGCTCAACCACACCTCGGGGTGGCTCGGTGACGATCTCCAGGACTTCGGTCGAGGTGACGACGCGATAACCAAATTTGTGGCGTCGATGACCCGGCTCCCACAAAAGACCCCGCCGGGCACGGTCTTCGCTTACAACAATGCGGGGTTGGTGGTGGCGGGCCGGATCGTCGAGGCCGTGACTGGATCGGTCTACGAGGACGCCGTCCAGAAGATGCTGCTGGACCCGCTCGAGTTAAGTCACACCCGCTTCTTCTCGGACCAGATAATCGGCCAAAATATCGCCGCCTCACACAACGTCGACGACGGAAAAGCCGTTGTGGATCCGAGCTTCTGGTTCTTCTCGCGCAGTTGCAACCCGACCGGATCGTTGATTTCCAGCGTGCGGGATCAGGTGCGCTACGCGCGCTTCCACCTCGGCGACGGCACTACACCCAAGGGAGATCGGTTGATGAGCGAAGACTCGCTCATCGCCATGCGTTCCAATCCAGGCGTCGGCGGCACGCTTCAGGTCGAACTCACCGGCATGGGAGTGACATGGATGCTGCGGCCGTCCGCGGAGAACGAGACGATCGTCCAACATGGCGGGACCTGGGCGGGCCAACGATCCGGGTTCTTCATGGTGCCCAGCCGTAACTTCGCCATGACCGTGCTCACCAATTCCGAGGGTGGAGGGAAACTGCTCAACGAACTGTTCGCCGAGGACTGGTCGCTTCGCCGCTTCGCCGGACTCAGTAACCTGCCCGCGACGCCCCAGAAGTTGAGCACGGCCGAGTTGGCGCCCTACGAGGGGGCGTATGCCACTGACGACATCGATCAATCGGGCACCCAGGGAACCGTCGTGATCAACTTCCGCGGCAAAGACGGCCAGCTCGTCGGCAACATGAGCGACGCCCCGGATGGCACCTACCTGCCGGATGAGCAGACAGTCCCGAATCTCGGTCTTGCGCTGTACAAGACCGACTATGGGCTCGACCTTGGCCCCGACCTCAAACCCACCGGCACCCGATCCAACTTCGTTCGGGGGTCCGATGGGAACGTCGCCTGGTTCAGCAACCACGGACGGCTCTACCGGCACCTGCAGTAAACAGCCGATCTACCCCGGGGAAGCCGGTGGCGCAATGCGAAATTTGAATCAGTTCACAGTCCTGGCTTTTGCTGTGGTTCTCGCCAGCGGGGCATGTTCGAGTTCGCCGTCCAGCTCGCCGCCGACCACCGTGGACCATCCGCCGCCGCAGTTTGTCGAGGGGCCCCGCGCGAAGACACCGGAACCGGTGCCACTGCTGGCCAACGCTCGCTGCGGAGAGCTGGTCGTGCCGGTAAACCGCACAAAGGGCAGACGGTCCGACTACGCGGTTGGCCATCGCGATCATTCCCTCGAAAAACGCAGCCACCCACCAAGGAACCAATCGTGGGGGCCGGATCGGTCATCTGATGCAGTGCCGGGGCGGAAGATTGGATAAGGGCCTTATCAACTTCTGTCGAGATCTCCTGAGTGGGGACTCGCTCATCGTTTCGGGCGCTTGATGGCGGGGTAGCTTCCCATTGGGATTGCCGCGCGGGCGGCGTGGATGTTCATGGTGTTGGGGGTGTAGCCGAGCAGGGCGGCGAGGGATGCGGCGTCGATTTCCTTGCTGAGGTCGTGCAGTGCGGCGTTGCGGGCGGCTCGGATGTCGATGCCGAGTTTTCGGAGTCGTTGCATCAGGGTCTGTTCGGTGAGGTGATGTCCGGCGCGGGTACCGGGGAAAAGCCAGCGTGATTCGTGGTTGGTCGTTTTCTGGTTTGCGTGGCTGTCGAGGTGTTGTTGTAGGAGGGGAAGCAGGGGTTCGGGCAGTGGGGCCGGGAGGGTGCCGATCCTGACTGTGGGTCCGGGCGGGGTGGTGGTGATGTCGTCGAGAGTGAGTTCGGCGATCCTGCGGACAGGGATGCCGTAGAGCAACAGCAGGAGTGCGGCGATGCGGGTGGACAGGGTGATGTGGTCGGCTTCGATGGTGGTGCGGATGAGTTCGAGTCGCGTGGTGGAGGCGGCCAGCGGCGTGGTCCGCGCTGCGCGGTGTCGGATGGTGAATCGCGCTGCGATGCCCGTGCGATGGCGCCACTGAATGAAGCTGCGGATGGTGCGGCGGGTGGTGGTGCCTTCACTGAGGTAGGCGTCGAGGTGTGCTTGCCGCAGGTGGGCGATGGTGGTGTGGTGTTCGGTGCGCAGCCAGGTCAGAAACTTGGTGGCCTCGGTGATCTCTTGTTTGGCGGTGCGGGTGGCGTTGTCCATGTTGCGACCGGTATCGGGAACACGCAGTCGGCGTAGGTGATGCCAGCGGGCGAATTGTTCGATAGGAGTGTGGATTTCGGGTGTCGACTGCAGTGTGGCGAGTCGTTGGTCGAGCCAGGTTTCGAAGCGGGCCAGGCGGGGATCACCGCGGCTGGGGAGCATGTGGTGGTGGACTAGCATTTCGCGTAGGTGTTCGGCGCTGCGCGAGGGCGGAAGAGCGTCGAATGCGGGGTGGGACAGGTGAAGTTCGCGACTGCCGATGCGGGCGAGCAGGTCGGCGGTGGTGGGGTGGCGCATCCAGGTGAGGATGCTTTCCGGGCGGGGAACGGCGGCGAGGGTGGTGATGAGTCGTTTGATCCGCAGATCCGGCGGTGAGCTGGGGTTGAGGATGCGTTCGAGGTCGTGGGTAAGCGCTACCGCCGTGCCCGTGAACCGTGATCGCTGCTGTTGCGGTGCCGGCGGTAACGGGCTATGCCCGCGACGGACTTCTTTGGCCGGGGGCGGGCGCGAGCAACCAGCACCACACCCGCCGCGAGGAATCCGGCAGTGGTCACCGCGACCACGACCATCGCCGGCGCGGTCAGCGCACCGAGCCCGACGACCAACGCGACACCGGACATCGCACCCAGCGCCAGGCAGACCACCCCGGCCAGCATCGTCACGACCCTGACCACGAGCACACTCTCGTCCCCCGGGCGCGAACTCATCGCGTCCCGTCGCCCCGAGCGTCGGGGCCGGCGGCCGGGCACCGACCGGTGCTCGAGACCCGACCGGCCGCGCTTGTTGGTGGGCCGCCGCGGTGTTCGGTGCCGCGGCGGACCCGTCATTGGATGCGGGGATCGTTCTCGGCGCCGGGACGTGGGAGGATCCGTTGGCCGGTGAGGGCCTCGACGACGCCGGCGATGTCGGTCGTGGACAGTTGCTTCTCCGGCCGAGGGTTCGGGATGCGCTCGGGCCGCGGGTTGCCGGGTGTCTGATTCGTCATGAGCGGGATGCCCCATCCGGTCGAAGGTGCTGGGCGCGAATCCCACCGTATGCGCGCGCCGCAACCAGGGTGTTTCGTGAAGGTGAGGTCGACATGACTTCTCTCCCCCGGCTCGCCGCCGCGGCCCGGTCGGTCCGGTACCCGACTGGCCCGCACGGCGGAGCCTGGCTGGCCGATACTGGGCGGGTGCAGCACTTCCTCGCCGACCACGAGTTCGCGGTGACCGCGGTGATGTCCGGCCTCATCGTCACGCTCGCGGTCGCGGCGGCCTGGTCGATCTTCCAATGACGCGTGACGTCCTCGACGAGGGATCGCGAACGCGAGCGGTTCGCCTGACTCCGCCCTACCCGGCGCTCTTGAAGAGAGAGTTCTTCGTCGAGGAAGCCGGCACGACCTCCAGCCGCTGTAGCTCAGCGCCGGCACCGGCGACGTCACCGTCAGCTTGGTCGAGTATTTGCAGGCCTTTCTCAACTGCCCGCCAGTCCGCTGACAGGTCGAAATATCCCAGGAGATCAACGACCTCGGCGACCCACCGTTTCGCGCCGCGTCTGTCACGTCGCAGCTGGGCGTAGTAGGTCACCATGGCGTCGCTCGCCGACTTCTTGCGCTGCCCCCACTTCTCGCCCTTCCGGGCCGCCTCACTGGCCAGTCGCCACAGCTGTGCAACGTCGACGTGCCGATCCAGCACCGGTTCCCTCACACCTGGCACAGTAGCGATCCAACCGGACACGTGACAGCGACTTTGCTGCACGTAGCCGATCCCCCACACGGTTCGTCGCCGCGATCGGTGTCTCACGAATCTGTCCGTCAGAAACGGTCGTTTGTGTGGGGGGATCTGACCGGTCGGCCATCTCCGCGCAGACCCGCCATTGTTCGAGCGCCGGGGCAGGGCGGGAGAATCCTACCGCCGACGCTCACCGCAGTTCCCGCGCGATCGCTCGGGCCGCGCGGCGAGCCTGCTTCGCCGCGAACCCGATCTGCGACGGCCTGGGCACGAACCCGATGAAACGCAACCTCTCGGCGGCCGGCTTTTCACCGGTGGCGTGCGGCCAACCTCGCTCGTCCAGTACGCCGAGGTGCCCGACCAGCTTTTCGAGTTCCTGGCGGAACCCCGTCGCGCAGACCATCGCCTCCGGGTCGATTCGCACACCGTCCACCAGCCACACGCTGTCCGCGTCGAGTGACTCGACTCCGCGAACGACCTCGATGGACCTGTCTCGGATCGCGGCGATGAGCTCCTTGTCGACGATCGCCGGTGCCACGCCGAGGCGGGCGCTGCGGGCGAAGATCCCCTCGTCGGGGATCGGTAATCCGAACTCGCGCAGGTCGCCGATGCTCCTCTCCCGGCCGAACCGAGCGATTGCGTCCGCGATAGGGACCGGGGCATGGTAGAGCGGCGTCGCGATGAAGTCTCCCGGTATGCCACCAGGTCCCTGGCGGAGCATGATGTTCGGCGGCGTGCGAGCCGAAAGCCAGACCTTTGCCGCGCCTCCGGTGGCGAGGTCGTAGGCAATTTCCATGCCCGAGCAGCCCGCTCCCACCACGAGGACCCGTTTCCCGTTGTACTGCGAGGGATTCCGGTACTGCGAGGAATGAACCAGTGCACCCCGCCAGTCCCCGCGTCCGGGCCAGTCCGGGACGAAGGGCTCATGATCGAAGCCGGTCGCGACCACCACCTCGGCAGCGTCGACCGAACCGGCAGCGGTGGTCAACCGCCAGTGCCCGCCGGTTAGGTCGAGCCGTTCCACCGGGCAGCCCAGGCGCAGCTCGATCCCGTCCGCACGTGCGTGCCGCTCGAGATGCTCGATCACCTGTTCCCGCGTGGGAAAGGTCGGTGTGCCCTTGGGGTAGGGGCGGTTCGGCAGGTGGGAGAACTGCCTGCCGGTGTTCAGTCGCAGCCGGTCATAACGAGAGTGCCACGACGAACCGACTTGGTCGGCTCGGTCGATCAGCAACGGGTTGATGCCACGGTCGGCGAGGGCCACCGCCGCCGCGACCCCGGAGGTGCCGGCACCGACGATTGCGACTTGATGCTCGCTCATCGTGTGCTCCTTGGGTGTTGTCTTGTTTCATGCGGTTTCGGCGACAATGACGCTCATCGGGCCGGTGAGCGAGCGATGGTCGCGGTAGCGCCAGCCAGTGTCCTGCAGCCAGGCGATGCCTTCTCCGACGCTGTAGACGTCGCCGTGTTCGAGGTGGACCGCGAACTCGCCCGCCATCAGGGCGGCCGCGACCGGCTGGGTGTGGGTAGGGTCGGTCCAGAAGTCGGCAATCAGCAGCGTGGCGCCGGGTGCGGCGACGTCGCGAATGCGTTGTAGCAGCGCACGATTCTGCTCCGGCGACCAGTAATGCACCAGGTTCGCGACCAGGAAGGCGTCGTATCCGGCGGGCAGCGGGTCGGCCAACGCGTCGCCGGCGCATACGTCGATTCGCCCCTCCAGCCCGACCGACGCGATGCGGTCCTGCGCGGTCTGGGCAACCGCCGGCAGCTCGAACACGGTCGCGCTCAGTTGCGGGCAGTGGCGCGCCACCGCGATGGACCAGGAGCCGGTGCCGCCGCCGATGTCGAGGAGTCGATGACTGCCGGACAGATCGACCGTGTCCGGCAGGGCGAGCGAGGGGCCGGCCGAAAACGCCTCGACACCGATCGAGGCGGTGGGTTGCAGGGCGGCGTCGAGGTCGAAGATCTGGCGTTGCGGCCCGCGGGCGAGTGCGCCCGCCAGGTCTTCCCACGCCGGGAAGCTGATCTTGTCCCAGAACCGCAGCAACGGACGCAGGTCGGCGGGCGATCCGCCGGCGAGGAACGCGGCCGCCGTCTCGGTATTGACATACCGTTCGCCTCGGCGTTCGAGCATACCCAGCGCGACCATGGCGTCGGCGCTGATCCGGGTGGCTCGGGCAGTAAGCCCGGTGCGGGCGGCCAGGCCATGCAGGTCGGTGGGGCCCTCGCCCAACGCCTCGAACAAACCGAGTTCGCTGGCGGCGAAGAGGTGTTTGGCGGCCATGAACCCGGCCGCCAGCTGCATGATCGGCTCCGGGTCAGGCAGGTCGTGGTCGGTTTCGGCGGAGGTATGGGCTGTCATCGTCATGCAACCAGCGTCGTCGTTGTCGGTTCTGCGTCATATCCCTGAATCCTGGGGAATTCACCCAGATTTCTGGGGTAGGCAGCCCTAACCTGCTGGGATACACTTCGGACATGGCGCAGAGCTTGCTGCCACGCGTCCGCGATCAGATCTCGCGTGCCGCCGCCGACCAGCTGGACTGGGTGGGGTACAGCGCGCGAATGAGCGAGGCCCTGCGCACGGTGATCCCACATGATCGCTGCTGCTGGCACACCGTCGACCCGGGCACCATCCTGTTCACCGGCAGCGTCAACCGGAACGTTGGGTGTTCCGGATCCTGGTTGGCGCACTACGAATACGAGGTCGAGGACGTCGACAAGTGGGCGTTTCTTGCGCACAGTGGCCGCCTGGCGGGTGCACTTAGTCTCGATACCCACGGAGATTTGTCCCGCAGTGCACGGCACCGTTCGCACGAGGCGTACGGAATCGGCGACGAGCTGCGGGTCTCCTTGGTGTCGGACGGGGTCTATTGGGGTGCAGCGGCATTCCTGCGCGATGCGGGCGCGCCGTGGTACACCGCCGAGCACGTCCGCGCAATGGCCGCGCTGGCGCCCGCGCTCGCGACCGGTCTGCGACGTTCGATGCTCCACGAGGTCGAGGCCGCCGTGACGACCGTGGAGTACGGCCCCGGCGTGGTGGTCTTCGACGCCGCGGGCAACCCGGAATCGGTCTCACCCGCCGCGGAACGCTGGATCGACGAAATTGTCGAGGTCCCGGCGCCGTCGACGCCGTTCGAATCGAAGGTCGTGCAGGCCATCGCGGCCCGGGCGCGGGCGATCGAACCGGGCACCGATCCGCTGGAACTTGCCGCGCGCTCGCGGGTACGCACGCGATCCGGCGCCTGGCTGTTGCTGTACGGGACCAGGCTTTCCGGCGTCGAAGACGGACGCACCGCCGTCATCATCCAACCCGCGACGCCGCAGGAGATCGCGCCCGTCATCGCCATGGCCTACGGACTGTCCCAACGCGAATGCCATCTCACTGCGCTGTGCATCCAAGGGCGATCGACAAGGGAGATGGCGCACGCAATGTCGTTATCCGTCTACACAATTCAAGACCACATGAAGTCGATCTTCGACAAGACCGGGGTGCGCAGCCGCGGGGAACTGGTGGGGCAGATATTCCTCGAGCACTACGCGCCACGCTGGGAGCTTGCGGCATCCCCGCCATCCGGATGGTGGGCGAAGGGTATCAACTGAATTCGCCGAACTCTCAGCTGTGCGGATCTGCTTCACGGCCAATGGCGCGCCAACCAAGAAGGTTCACCGCCCGAACCATCTCTCCTTCCACGACGCTGCCGCTCACCGACAGTTTGCCGTCGACCAGGAAGGTGCCCTCGCACATTCTGTCGCCGCCGCAGCGAACGGAGGGGCCCCGATTCCCTCCGTTCGTCCTGCAAGCCCAATCCCAATTCACACGACCAACGGCGGCTCCGCGAGTCCGGCAGGCAGCGCCACATAAAGCCGCGAAATCAATGCCACTTACCGCCGTGAGTCACAGCTGAATCCGCCGGTCAGAGGGCATGTCGAAAAGGATCGATTCCGTCACATGCCTCAGTCTTGTGGACTGTTTCGGGTGCGGGAGGCTCGTTGAGGTGCCAGGTAGGTAGCGCTGGGAATGGTCCGACCCGGTCGCCCGGATGCACGGCTACCACCCGGGCGAAATCACCCCCACCACCGAACTTCTGCTCGCCCACAAACATCCCGACGACCACGCGCAGGTCGCGGCACTCTTCGACAAGATGATCCACGCCGGTGAGCCGTTCAGCAGCAAACACCGCACTACCGCGCAGAGCACCATCGCGACGAGGCGGCGCACGGGGCCGGTGTTCATCCCGGGGCCTATTCAGTTGCCGTCGTTGTCCGGTACGCCGGCTCCGTCGAGTGTGTCGGAGAATGCGAGTAGATGACCGGCCTGGGTGACGAACCCCGCGCGGTGGGGAGTGCCCGCCGAGTTGGGCGACGACGTTCGCGCCGTACCCGGCGGCCAGGGCGCGCCGGCGGATCGGCGCGTGCACCGACGCCCCGGACAGGGCGTTCTCGGAGAGGCTGCCGTCGTCCCGACAGGTGAGTTAGGTACGGCATGCCTTATAGACTCGGTCGGTGCCTAGCCAGTCCGTCCGTGTAGAGCGCCCCGATGTGGGGTTCGCGCGCGCGTTGGGAGGATTCGGCGACGCACCGGCACTGGTCACACCGGACGATACGGTTACCTACCGCGAACTGGCAGAACGCGTCGAGCGGCAGGCCTCGCAGCTCGGCGGGACCCGCCGTCTGGTGCTGGTCGCCGGCACCCACGAGATCGATCTGATCGTCACCTACCTCGCTGCCCTGTTCGCCGGGCATCCGGTGCTGCTGGCACCGGGCGACAATCCCGACAGCCTCGATGGCCTGATCGCCGCGTACCGGCCCGACGTCGTGGTGCGGAGCACCGACGGGCGCACGGTGGTCGAGGAGCAGCGTGTGGGCTCCGCGCACCTGCTGCACCCCGACCTCGCGCTGCTGCTGAGCACCTCCGGATCCACCGGATCACCGAAACTCGTCCGTCTCTCGCACCGCAACGTGCAGACCAACGCCGAGTCGATCGCGGAGTACCTCGACATCCGCGACACCGACCGTGCTGTGACGACGCTGCCGATGCACTACTGCTACGGGCTGTCGGTCATCCACAGCCACCTGGTCCGCGGTGCCGCCCTGGTCCTCACGACTCTCTCGGTCACCGACCCCGGGTTCTGGGACCTCGTCCGGACCCACCGCGGCACCACGTTTGCGGGGGTGCCGTATACCTTCGATCTCCTGGACCGGATCGGGTTCGCCGACATGGATCTGCCCGACCTACGTTACATCACGCAGGCCGGCGGGCGGCTCCCGCCGGACCGCGTCCGAGCCTATTCGGAACTGGGACGACGCCGGGGCTGGGATTTGTTCGTCATGTACGGGCAGACGGAGGCGACCGCCCGGATGGCGTACCTGCCACCGGAGCTCGCGCCCAGCCACCCGCAGACGATTGGACGGCCGATTCCCGGTGGATCCTTCCGGCTCGAACCGGTCTCCGACGCCCCGGAAGGCACCGGTGAGCTGATCTACACGGGGCCGAACGTGATGCTCGGCTACGCCCACACCCCCGACGACCTGCGCCTCGGTGACGATCTCGGCGGCGAACTCTGGACCGGGGACCTCGCCCGGCACACGGGTGACGGGTTGTACGAGGTGGTCGGCCGCCGCAGCCGATTCGTCAAGGTCTTCGGACTGCGGATCGACCTGCAGCACGTCGAGTCGGCACTCGCGCAGCACGGGCTGACGGCCTGCTGCGTGGGCGGTACGGACGAGCTCATCGTGGCCGTCCAGGACGGCGGCGACGTGGACGGCGTCCGGCGCGCGACCGCGCGGGCCTGCGGTCTTCCGCTCGGAGCGGTTCGTGTGTGCCTCGTCGATCAGCTTCCGCGGACCTCCACGGGCAAACCCGACCTCCGGGCCGTGGCCGAGCTGGCACACGGGTACGAGCCCCCGCGTGTCGAGAGATCGCGGACAGGCCCCGATACAGACGCCGTACGGGCGCTGTATGCCGACATCCTCCGCTGCCCACACGTAACCGACGATAGCTCGTTCGTGAGCCTGGGCGGAGACTCCCTGTCCTATGTACGGATGTCCCTGCGTCTCGAGGAGATGCTCGGCTACCTCCCCGAGAACTGGCATACAACCCCGATCGCGGATTTCGTGCCGGCTCCGCGGCTGCGCCGCCGGTGGCGGACAGTGGAAACCAATGTTCTGCTCCGCGCGGTCGCGATCGTTCTGATTGCAGGCTCGCACATTCACCTGTTCACGGTGCTCGGCGGAGCGCACGTGCTCCTCGGGATCGCCGGCTACAACTTCGCCCGATTCCACCTCGGTACGGCCGAACGGACCGAACGTGTCCGCCACGCACTCGGGAGCGTCGCCCGGATCGCGATTCCCAGCATGGTGTGGATCGGGTCGGTCATCGCCGTGACCGGGGACTACCGCGTCACCAGTGCGTTCTTGCTCAACGGAATTCTCGGTCCGGACGGGTGGTCCGCCGAGTGGAGATACTGGTTCGTCGAGGCGATCGTGTACATCGTGCTCGTCGTCGCCGCCGTGCTGTACATCCCGCTCGTCGACCGCATCGAGCGCAGGCACTCGTTCTGGTTCGCGATGGGGTTCGTGGCACTCGGCATGCTCACCCGATACGGGCTGGTCGACGTCGACGACGGGCGCAATCGCATCCTGACCGCGTCGGTGGTCTTCTGGCTGTTCGCCCTCGGCTGGGCCGCCGCCAAGGCGACGACCGTATGGCACCGCCTCTGCGTCACCTCGGTGATCGTGGCCACGGTTCCCGGGTTCTTCTTCGGCGAGACTCGACGGGAAATCATCGTCGTCGGTGGGCTCTGCCTGCTGGTGTGGCTCAGATCCGTCCCCTGCCCCACCCTGTTGAGCCGTGTCGCAGGGGTGTTGGCGAGCGCTTCGCTCTACATCTACCTGACGCACTTCCAGGTGTATCTGCCGCTGCGCGCCGACCATCCCTGGTTGGCGCTGGCCTTGTCGATTCTGGTCGGCATTCTCTACTGGCAGGCGGTGACATTCGTACTCGTCCTGCGCCGACGACCCGCTGCCTTGCGTTCGGAACTCGACCGGATCCGGATCGCCTCGATCTTTGGTTCGATCCAGCATGTCACGGCAACAGGACAAATGACTGCCAACCGACAGGCGCATTGATTGCAGGCACGCCCTCCCCACCTGATACGCGGTCCACCAGAATCCAGGTGGTTAGGTTTGCCAATCCTGCACGTGGCATCATTTTCCTGGAGACGGCCGGGAGAGGTCCCGCTGCGGAGGAGGACGAACGATGAGGATGCGGATCGGACTGATGTCGGGGCTGGCACTGGCCACCGCCGCGGTGATGACGGTGTCGGGATGCTCGGACTCCGGTTCGGACAGCGGCACCGACTCCGGCGGAGCCAACCAGATCACCGTCTACAACGCCCAGCACGAATCGCTCACCCAAGAATGGGCCGACGCCTTCACCGCGGAGACCGGCATCGAGGTCGAACTCCGCAACGGCAGCGACACCGAGCTCGGCAACCAACTCGTAGCCGAGGGGGACCAGTCGCCGGCTGATGTGTTCCTCACCGAGAACTCCCCCGCGATGACGCTGGTCGAGAACGCCGGGCTGTTCGCCGACGTGAACCAGGACGTCCTCGACCAGGTTCCGAGCCAGTACCGGCCGTCGAGCGGCAAGTGGACCGGCATCGCGGCCCGCTCCACCGTCTTTGCGTACAACAAGGACATGTTGCCCCAGGACCAGCTGCCGAAGTCGCTGCTCGATCTGCAGGACCCCGCATGGAAGGACCGCTGGGCCGCCTCCCCGTCGGGGGCCGACTTCCAGGCCATCGTCAGCGCACTCCTCGAGCTGAAGGGTGAGGACGCCACCCGGGCGTGGCTGGCCGGGATGAAGGACAACGTCCGCACCTACAAGGGCAACGGCACCGTGATGAAGGCTGTCAACGCCGGGGAGATCCCGGGCGGCGTCATCTACCACTACTACTGGTTCGGCGATCAGGCCAAGACCGGTGAGAACAGCAACAACGTCGCGCTGCACTACTTCAAGAACGAGGACCCCGGTGCGTTCGTCAGCGTCTCCGGTGGTGGCGTCCTGAAGTCCAGCACGAAACAGGATGCGGCGCAGCAGTTCCTGAAGTTCGTCACCGGACAGAAGGGGCAGGAGGTCCTGCAGACCGGGACGTCGTTCGAATACACCGTCGGCAGCGGTGTGCCGGCGAACCCGAAGCTCGTTCCCCTCGCCGAACTGCAGGCGCCGCAGGTCGACCCCGCGAAGCTCAACAGCCCGCAGGTCACCGAACTCATGACGGAAGCCGGTTTGCTCTGAATCTCGCACTGATCGGCCGAGAGCGGTCGGGAGGCGCGGACACGACTCGTCGACCGACCGCCCAGCCGGGCATGCCACTGCCCTTGGCCGTTGCCGCGGTGATCGTGGTGGCCGCATCGTTCATCCCGCTCGGCTACATCATCGCCGCGAGCATCGACACGGGCTGGGACACCGCGTCGGCGCTGCTGTTCCGGCCCCGGGTCCGCGAATTGCTCACCAACACCGTGATGCTGGTCCTGGTCACGGTGCCGATCTGCGTCGTCGTCGGCGTCACGGCCGCCTGGCTCGTCGAGCGCACCCGGGTGTCCGGGGCGAAGGCGTGGGCGGTGCTTCTCGCGGCGCCGCTGGCCGTTCCGGCGTTCGTGAACAGTTATTCGTGGGTGACGGCGATTCCCTCCCTCGGCGGGCTGCACGGCGGTGTCCTCATCGCGACCCTCTCGTATTTCCCGCTCGTCTACATACCCGTGGCGGCGACGCTTCGCCGGCTGGACCCCGCGGTCGAGGAATCGGCGCGCGCCCTCGGCGCCGACCCGTGGGCGGTGTTCTTCCGCGTCGTGGTGCCGCAACTGCGGCTCGCCATCGCCGGCGGCGCGCTGCTGGTCGCCCTGCACCTTCTCGCCGAATATGGCGCGTTCGTGTTCATCCGGTTCGACACGTTCACGACGGCGATCTTCGAGCAGTACCAGTCCACGTTCAACGGAGCCGCGGCGACCATGCTCGCCGGTGTCCTGGTGCTGCTGTGCCTGACCCTGCTGGTGATCGAATCGGTCGTCCGCGGCAGCGCCCGGTACGCCCGGATCGGGTCGGGGGCCGCGCGCCGGGCCGTCCCCGCCGAACTCGGCTGGCGGTATTCGCCGATCGTGATGCTGTTCCTCCTGCTGATCGCCGCGTCCGTCGGTGTCCCGGTGGTCAGTGTCCTACGCTGGCTCGTCATCGGCGGGAGTGCGGTCTGGGAACTGGACGGCCTTGCCCCGGCGCTGGTCCAGACCCTCGGCTTCGGCATCGCCGGCGCCGTCGTGACGTGTGTACTCGCGTTCCCGATCGCCTGGATCTCGATCCGCCACCGCGGACGATTCAGCCGGTTCCTCGAGGGCGGCACATACATCTCGAGTTCGCTGCCCGGCATCGTCGTGGCGCTGGCGTTGGTCACCGTCTCCATCCGCTACCTCCATCCGCTCTACCAGACGGTCACCGTCGTGATCGCGGCCTACGCGCTGCTGTTCCTGCCGCGTGCCCTGATCAATCAGCGGGCCGGGCTCGCGCAGGCACCCGTCGGGCTGGAGGAGGCGGCGCAGTCGCTGGGCATCTCTCCGCTGTCGGCGTTCTTCCGGGTGACACTGCCACTGGCCGCCCCGGCGACGGCGGCGGGCGGGGCACTGGTGTTCCTGGGGATCGTGAACGAACTGACCGCCACCCTCCTGCTGGCACCGACCGGTACCCGCACCCTGTCCATGCAGTTCTGGTCGTTGAGCAGCGAAATCGATTACGCCGGTGCCGCACCGTACGCGCTGATCATGATCGTGCTGTCGCTGCCGATGACGTATGTGCTCTTCTCCCAGTCGAAAAAGGTGGCGGGACTATGACATTCGCACTCGAAGTGGATGGCGTCGACAAGTCGTTCGGCGGGGCGGCGGTCCTCCGCGGGGTCGCGTTCGCGGTCGAGTCGGGGTCGACCACGGCAATCGTCGGACCGTCCGGCTGCGGCAAGACCACCCTGCTCCGCCTGATCGCGGGTTTCGAGAAGCCGGACGCCGGCACCATCGCACTGGCCGGCCGGGTCGTCGCGGGCGGTGGATGGGCGCCCGCGCACCGGCGGTCGGTGGGGTACGTCGCCCAGGACGGTGCGCTGTTCCCGCACGCCACGGTCGGCGCGAACGTGGGGTTCGGGCTCCCTCGCCGGGCCCGCACCCCGGCGAGGATCGCCGAGCTACTCGAGATGGTCTCGCTCGACCCGTCGTACGCGGCCCGGCGACCCGACCAGCTGTCGGGCGGGCAGCAGCAGCGCGTGGCACTTGCGCGGGCGCTGGCCCGGGAACCCGAACTCATGCTGCTCGACGAACCGTTCTCCGCGCTGGACGCCGGGCTGCGGGCAAACACCCGGAGGATCGTCGCCGACGTCCTCGCGAAGGCAGCGATCACCACCATCCTCGTCACCCACGACCAGCCCGAGGCCTTGTCGTTCGCCGACCGGGTTGCGGTGATGAGCGCGGGCCGGCTCGCCCAGATCGGCACCCCGCGCGAAATCTATTCCACCCCGATCGACGTCCCCACCGCGGAATTCATCGGCGACGCCGTCGTGCTGTCGGCGCACGTCGACGGCGACCGGGCCCGCTGCACCCTCGGCGACGTGGCCGTGGCATCGAACGGCGTCCACGGGAACGCCCGAATCATGGTGCGGCCGGAGCAGATCGAACTCACCCCGGACGGCGCCGGAGTATCCGGGACGGTCGTCGACGTCGAGTACCTCGGGTCGGAGATGCTGCTCGGCATCCGCCTCGACACCGCGGACCGTGACGTTCCCGAGCGGGTCACCGTGCGCCGCTTCGGCGCCACCACCCTCGCCCCCGGCGACCGTGTCGGCATCCGCGTCCTCGGGAAGGCCGTGGCGTACGACCTGTGAGAGCTTCCCCCACGCGGGTGGCGGTCGACCGCGGTACCAGTAGGGGGCGCACGCCCGCTCATCTAGACCGGGCAGGCGCCTACACGGTGGCGGCGGGGACGGGAACCTCGGTTGGAGGGTGGGCGCGGAGGTAGGTGAGCAGGCGGCGTAATCCGAAGGACCACTCGGACAGGGTCTCGGTGGCACCGACCTCGTTGATCAGGGCGGCCGAGGTGCTTGCTACGGATGGTGACGACGTCGCCGGTCCTGTGGGTGAAGCCTTGCCCGGCCAGGTCGCGGTCGACGGTCGGCGGTCGGCGCGAACAGGGTTCCGGTGTAAAGGGCGAAGCCGTCGGGGTACTGGTGATGATCGCCCATGGTCGCCGACACCAACTCCTCGAATGGCCGGCTGATCCGGGCGAGGCTGTTGGTGCCCTCCATCGTGAATCCATCTGTGCCGTCGACTCGAAGCCGAATCTCTTCGGCGCGGACCGTGTCGAGGGTGAACGACTCGTCGAACAGCCGGATGAAGGGTCCGAGGGCGCTCGAGGCGTTGTTGTCCTTGGCCTTGCCGAGGAGCAGAGCGCTGCGGCCTTCGACGTCGCAGAGGTTGACGTCGTTGCCCAGGGTGGCACCCACCATGGTGCCGGTCGAGTTCACGATCAGCACCAGCTCGGGCTCCGGGTTGTTCCACGACGAGAACGACGGGATGCCGATTTTCGCGCCCAGGCCCACCGACGACAGCACCGGTGCCTTCGTGAAGACTTCGGGGTCGGGGCCGATCCCGACCTCCAGGTACTGCGACCACAATCCCCGCGCGAGCAGGATCCGCTTGGTCTCGGCGGCCTCGGCTGATCCCGGGCGCAAGGTGGCGATGCTGCCACCGAGGGTCTGCCCGATCAAGGCCCGCACCAGCGCCGGTGTCGGCGCGATCGCGAGTATCGCGCGGGCGTCTGGCATGGCAACGTTTGTGTGGCCGGCGCCAGCGAATGCGTCGAGGAATCCCGGGTAATACTCGCGCAGCAGTGCCCGCAGCTCCTGGGTGGCCTTGGTGCGCCGCCAGATCGCGCCCTGCGCGGCGCGGGCGAGCACCGTGATTGCCCGCGCGAGGTCGCTGTCAGAGGGCAGCGTTCGGTGAGCGCGCGTCGGTGCGCAGAATGTTCGCCAGCGTCGTCGCGTCCACGTGATCGGACTTTTTCCGTGCCATCGAGTGGCGATCACGGTAGCGGGCCACCGCCATCGGGTTGATGGCGTAGACGTTTCTCCCCAATCCACGCAATGCAGCGACGCCTACATCATTGCCGATACCGCCCGCACCATGCCGCACACCCTGCGCCGGGTCTTTTGCCGGCGACGAGGCCCTCGCCGAACCCCGTGGTCCTCGTCGGATTCGACGACGGCTGCCGGCGAGGCCACCCGGGTCAGCAACCGGAACGTACGAAGGCTATCGAGCAGCGATTGCCTGATTGATCTCCGCGACGAAATTGTCCAGGACGAAGGGTATGGTCAACGGGTTCGGCATGGAGACCGCATCGCTGACAATGGGATCCAGACTGATCAGTCCACCCGATCTGACCACATCGAGATTGGTGAACGCAGGCTGCGATTCCATCTCGATACGCGCCTTCTCGTAGTTGTCGAACAGCAGGTAGTCGCATTCGAGAAGGTCGTAGTTCTCGGCGGAGATCTCGAAGTTGAGTTTTCCGGCGAATCGCTCTTTCAGGGCGGGTGGCGCGGTGAAACCCAACTGGGTAAGCAGCTGTGCACGTGCGGCTTCCGGGCTGAAAGCCCGGAGATTCCCATCGCTCCAGCGGATGACGAGGGCCGCGCTCTTGCCTTCGAACTGAGGGTTTTCCGTGCGAGTACGGGTGATCAGCTCCTCGACACTCTGAACTTCCTGCTTCGCCTGTGCCGGCAGTCCGACAGCCGCCCCGATGCGGGTCGTCACTTCCTGCCAGGGCAGGACCCAGTCCGTTTGGTCGGCGGCGTGCAACACGGTGGGCGCAATTGCACTGAGCTGCTTGTACAACTGCTCGTCGATCGCGTTGTTGACCACAATGATCAGATCGGGAGCTGCCGCAACGATTGTTTCGATGTCGAAGTCGGTGGTGGCATTGGCCAGTGGCGTGGGCTCCGCGCCCTGGACGCTCGAGTCGGCCCATACGCCGATGCCGTCGTCGGTCGATCCCTTCCAGACCGGGACCAGGACCGGAGTCAGTCCGAGTGAGAGAAGGACGTCGGCGTCGCCGATTCCGACCGCAGCGATTCGGCTCGGTGCCTGTTCCACCGTGGTCGACCCGAACTTGTGATCGATCGTGACCGGGAAGGCGTTCGGTTCTGCGTGCCCACCTCCGACACTCGGCTCCGAGTCGACGTTACCGCCGTCCCCACATGCGGTGAGGACAAATCCAGCCACGGTCGCGAAGGTGACGGACAGCATTGCACGGCGACTCAAAATTGGGTTCACAGCATCCTCATCTTCAATATTTGGGTATCCTAACCATAGTTGATCAGGTTCACGGGGGTATCGGCCACCTGGGCAAGGTGAGGCGAGGAAGCTGCGCCGATCCCCAGATCCGCGCCGCTGGCGTATCGAGCGGATGAAGCCCTGACTCGTCCACCGCCGGCGCCTTGTCCCTTCGGCGGCGCGGTCAATCCTGGTGTCCAGCAGCATGGACCGGCGGCCCGATCTGGGTGGGCTCGACGTGCTGCGATCTGCTGCCGTCGACGGCTTGCCGAAGCTCGGGGCGACCTGAATGTCAGGTCGATGAAGGAGATGATCAATCGTCCAGTTTGCACGCGTCGACGGTTCAGTGGCAGCCGCTACGGGTTTACACGGCCCGGCAAGTTAGGTTATGCATTCCATGCTTCTGTTCCCGGTCTCTCGATTCGAAGGTGTGTACAGGTGACGCTCTCCCGTCGGCAGTTCATGTTCGCCGGTCTCGGCACCACGGCGCTGGTCGCCTTGGCCGCGTGCAGTTCCACTGATTCGTCGTCGGGTGGGTCCGGAAATCCGGCGTCCGGCGGCACTCTGCGGGTCGGTGCCCTGGGACAGCCCTCGAAGATCGAGCAGGATCCGCATCAGACCTTGAGCAACGACAGCGACTTCCTGATCACCTCACTCGTCTTCGACGCATTGACGGTCCCGGGCACCGATCCGAGCGTCGCGCCTCGGCTGGCGTCGGAGTGGGTGCAGCTCGACGACCTGCGCAAGTGGAAGTTCACGATCGCCGACGGTGCCACCTTCCACGACGGCACCCCGGTCACCTCCGACGACGTCGTCTGGTCGCTGCGACGGCTGCGGGAGGTCGCCGGCGAGACGAAGGTCCCGGTGGCCTCCGCCCAGGACATCGTCGCGGACGGACCGAACGCGGTCATCATCACCACGGCCTCCCCGAACCGGGAACTGCCGCTGCTCCTGCGGCTGATGACGTTCACCGTCAAGAAGGACACCACCGATTTCACCGCGCCGGTGGGAACCGGTCCGTTCAAGCTCGAGTCCTACAGCGACGGCAACGCTCGCCTGGTCCGGAACGAGAACTGGCACGGCGGAACACCGCTGCTCGAGGCGATCGAGGTGACCCGGTTCGACAGCACGACCGCGATGGCCAACGCCGTGATTGCCGGGCAGATCGATCTTGCCTCCAATGTCGGTGCGGTTGCCGGTCGTACCGCCGACGGTCGGGGCGATCTGACCGTGGTCCGCCGCTCCAACGACGTGGTGATCCCGATCGTGATGCGGACCTCGGACGGGCCGTTCGCGGATCCGCGGGTGCGGGAGGCGCTGCGGTTGGCCGTCGACCGTGACGCCATGGTCAAGCAGGTGACCTCGGGCTACGGGACCATCGCCAACGATGTGCTCGGCACCGGCGATCCGACGTACGACTCGTCACTCGAGCAGCGCAGCCGCGAGATCGACCGCGCGAAGCAGCTTCTGGCGGACGCGAACTTCGACACCGGTCAGACGTACACCCTGTTCACGAAGGAGGAGGCGGCCGGTGAGGTCGACTCCGCCAAGCTGTTCGCCACGCAGGCCGCGGAGATCGGCGTCAAGATCGATGTCGTCACCCAGGATGCGAACGTCTTCTACGACGGCACCTGGCTCAAGGCGCCGCTGTACACCGCGAACTGGGGCACCAACGACTCGGTGATCTTCTTCGCCAGCAAGACGATGTACTCCGGCACCAAGTGGAACGAATCCGGCTTCAAGGACCCCGAATTCGACGCCGCCTACCTCGAGGCCCTCTCGGCCGCCGACGACACCACCTACCAGGCGGCAAGCAAGAAACTCCAGGAAATCCAATACGACCGGGGCGGCTACCTCGTGTGGGGCATGGCCGACGGCGTCGACGTCGCCTCGTCGAAGGTGCAGGGCCTGCCCCAGCTCGGCGGATACGGCCGCGTCCAGCTCGAAAAGGCGTGGCTGTCGAGTTGAGCGACACCGACACGGTAACGCCGGCAGCGGTTCCCGCTGCGGCCATCGTGTCCCGGCGGTTCACCACCGTCGGGACGCGGGTCTCCGCAGTCATCGCGCAGCGGTTGCTGTTGTTGTTCCTGGTCCTGGCACTCGCGTTCGTCGCCGTCGATCTCCTGCCCGGCAGCGCGGTGAAGTCCGCCCTCGGCCGTGATGCGACCCCCGAGCAGATCGCCGCCCGCGAGCACGCCCTCGGACTCGACCGCGCGTTACCCGTCCGGTTCGCGACCTGGCTGAAAGGGTTGCTGACCGGCGACCTCGGCACCACCGTGCGGGGGACGCCCATCACCGACATCCTGGCAGCGAAGTTCCCGAACACCCTCCTGCTGGGTGGGCTCGCGCTGGTAGTGACCACCGCGGCCGCGATCGTGGGCGGCGCGGTGTGGGCGATGCGCCCCCGCGGTGTCGCCGCGCGCATGCTGTCCCCGGCCACCACCATGGTGATCGCGGTGCCCGAGTTCGTGATCGCCACCCTGTTGGTGTTCGCGTTCTCGCTCGGGACGGGGTGGTTCCCGGCGGTGACGATCACCAACACAGCCGGCGCTCCCGCGGACGCCTCGATGTTGATTCTTCCGGTGCTGGCACTGGCCATTCCGCAGTCCGGCTGGAACATCCGCGTCACCCGCGCGGCACTGCAGGAGGCGTCGCTCGCCCCGCACGTGCACGCGGCGGAACTCGACGGACTGCCGCGCCGCCACATCCTGCTCCGGCATATTCTTCCGATCGCGCTCCCGACCATTGCGACCTCGCTGGCCACGTCGGTCGGCATGCTGCTCGGCGGGGCGCTGGTGGTCGAGACGATCTTCAACTATCCGGGGATCGGTTCGGTCCTGGCCGGTTCGGTCGCCGACCGGGACGCGGTGCTCGTGGCCTCGGTGGTCGCGTTGACCGGTGCGGCGATCACCCTGGTGCTGCTCGCTGCCGATCTTCTCCGCGCGTGGTCGGTGAAGGGGCGCCCATGACACGAGGATGGGTTCGGCCGTCTGTGATCGCGCTTCCCGCGCAGCTCGTCGTCGGGTGCGCGGTCGTGGGGCCGTGGGTCGCTCCGCATCCCGTCGACGAAGGTGTCGACATCCCCTATGCGGAACCCTCCGCCGCCGCGCCGTTGGGCACGGACCATCTCGGTCAGGACGTGCTCAGCCATCTCCTTGTCGGTGGCTGGGGGTTGTTGCTGCTCGCCGCCGTCATCGCCGTCCTGGTCACGGCGCTCGCCGCGGTGATCGGCACCGTCGCCGCCCTGCGGCCCCGGGTGGGCGCGGTCATCGAACGCTGCACCGACGCGTTGATGCTGCTGCCGCCGGTTCTGGCGATCCTGCTGGTGATGTTGTCCTGGCCCGAGTCGGGTGCGGTCGGGTTGGTGGCGATCGCTGTTCTGATCGGAACGCCGTACTGCGCCCGGGTATTCGCGGCGGCGGCCAGTGGTATCGCCGCCACCGGGTATGTGGAGGTGGCCGTCGCCAACGGGGAGCCTCTGCCGCATCTCGTGCTGCGCGAAGTCCTGCCCAACTTGCGCAGCACGCTGACCACGCAGCTCGGTCTGCGGTTCGTCGAGGCCATGTACCTGGTCAGCACGGCCGCCTTCCTGCAACTGCCGACCACATTAGGGCGGTCGAACTGGGCGCTGATGGTCCGGGAGAACAGCGCCGGCATCCTGCTGAACCCATGGTCGGTGGTCGCCCCGAGCCTGGCGATCGGAATCCTCGCCGTCAGCATGAACTTCACGATCAACGCGATCCGTGCCGACCGGAATCCGGTGCGCACATGAGCGAACCACTGGTGATCGCGAACGACCTTACGATCACCGCCCCCGGCGGGGCACGTGCACTCCTCGAGAACGGCTCGATCGCACTCCGCCGAGGACGGATCACCGCGATCACTGGCGAATCCGGTTCCGGCAAGACCACCCTGATGCAGGCGGTCCTCGGCTACCTCCCACCCGGTGCCCGGCAGGTGTCGGGCAACGTTCACGTGCTCGGACACGACGTGCTGGCGATGCCCACCGAACCCCTGCGCCGACTACGGCGCGAACACCTGGCCTTCGTCGGCCAGGACCCCGGTTCGGCGTTGAACCCGACCATGCGAGTGCGAGCCCTGCTGACGGAAGTCGCCAAGAACCGCGACAACAGCGATCCCGCCCGGGTCCTCGCCCGGGTGCAATTGCCGGAGTCCGTTCTCCACCGGCGACCCGGAGAGCTCTCCGGCGGACAACAACGACGGGTCGCACTGGCCCGCGCATTGATGCGCGGCGTCGATGTCCTTCTGATCGACGAACCGTTCGCCGGATTGGACGCACGGGTACGCCAGGAGATCGTCGAGGTGGTGCGCGCGCTCGCGAGCGACGACGACGTGGCGATCGCGGTGTCTGGCCACGACACAGCCACACTCGAATCACTGGCCGACGACGCGGTGCACATCGGAGCGCCCCCGACAGCCGTCTCCAATACACGGACCGGCGCCGTGCCGGGGCGTGACCGGCCCCCGATCGCACTGTCGGGTACGGCACTCGGGCTCACCCGCGGCGTCGTGCCCGTTCTGTCGGACGTCGACATCGTGACCCACCGAGGTGAGACGACCGCCATCGTCGGTGAGTCGGGCGCGGGCAAGACCACGCTCGCCCGGATTCTCGCGGGGCTCGAACCCGACGCGACCGGCACGCTCCACCTCGACGGCACCGAAATCGCGCTGCGCAGTTCACGGCGGCCGCGGCAGGCCCGGGACCGGATCCAGCTGGTGCCACAGAATCCGCTCTCGACGCTCAATCCGTCCCGAACCGTTGCCGAGAGCCTCGAACGACCGTTGGTGCGGCGGGGCACCAGGGCGCGGGCGACGCGCGCGGCCGAGATCGGGTCATTGCTCGATGCCGTGGGCCTCACACCCGACTTCGCGTCGCGGTATCCAAGTGAGTTGTCCGGCGGCCAGCGGCAACGCGTGTCGATCGCGCGTGCGTTGGCCCACCAGCCCGACGTACTGATCTGCGACGAGGTCACGTCCGCGCTCGATCACGCCACGGCGACGTCCATCATGGACCTCCTGCACACCGTGATGGCCGAGAGGAATTCCTCGCTGATCGTGATCAGCCACGACCTCGATCTGGTGCGGAGCTATTGCAGCGACGCACTCGTCCTCGACCACCGACGACTGATCGACACATGCGCGCCAGCGAATATCTCAGCGCCTCAAAGCTTTACGCCACACAGGTAATGTTTAAGTAAAGGTCGCTGGTCAGCCGGGTTTGTCAATGTGAGATAGGGCACAGTGGGTTTCGGTGGGGCAAAGATAAAGGTTAGCCTTCCCTATATGACGCCCGTGAGCTGTTCACGACATATGTAGACGTGACGTTGCGCCACTTCACCTTTCGCGCCGTCTCGTCTCCCCTCGCTCGATCACACCCTTCGTTGCGTAACCGAAAGCTGGGTACTGCATGTCCACAGCACAATCGCTCGTTACACAGAAGCTGTCCGCCACCAGCGCCGCGACCACCGCAGATATCCTCGCTGCGGCCACCGACGCCTATGGGACCGTCGACAATCCCGACCTCATCCGTGACGCTGCCGACATCGCCAAAACATTTCCTGCAGAGCTCCTTTCCGCCTGCGAGATGGAACGCGGCGGCATCGGATTCCGGGTGATCGCAGGATTCCACCTCGATGACCAGGCGATCGGGCCGACACCGGCGCGGTGGAGGGACGCCGATCCGCACCGGGGCGCCGACTGGGACATCCTGATGCTGCTCCTGGCTCACGTCTTCGGAAAGCCCTTCGGCTGGTCCGGCCAGCAGGACGGCCGGCTGGTCAACAACATCGTCCCCTCGCGCGGACACGAGCGCGAGCAGACCGGCGCGAGCAGCACGGTCCTGCTCGAACCGCACACCGAGGACGCCTTCCACCCGGGCCGCTGCCACTACCTCCTGCTCGGCGGTATGCGCAATCACGACGACATCGGCACCACGCTGTCGTCGGTCCGCGAGGTGGACCTCGAACCGGCGGAGTTCGTCGAATTGGCCAGCGCCACACTGCCGATCCTTCCGGATACCTCGTATGAGGCGAATCCGTCCGCCGGCGCGCTCCCCGCCGGCACGGAGTCCGCGGCGCCGGTCGTGCCGACGCTCTGGGTGGGCGAGGATGGGCTGTGTCTGCGCTACGACCCGGCCTACACCCCGCTGGAGGAGGCTCCGGAACGGTATCGCCGCGCCTACGACAGCCTCTCCAAGGAACTGGCCCGCAACGCGCGCACCGTGTCGCTGCGAGCCGGTGAAGTCCTGGTCATCGACAACGACGTAATCGTCCACGGACGCGTGCCGTTCACCCCCCGCTACGACGGAACCGACCGCTGGCTCAAGCGCATCAACGTCCGCGTACCCGGCAAAGACCGTCCCGCCGCCGAAGAATACGAGGACGGCTACGGCGAGGACGTCGTCGACCCACTCTCCGCGCACCCCGTCTACTCGGAGCGAACCACCTCAAAATGACCTACCCTGCAAGCACTCTCATTCTCACCGCCAGCGACCTCGACAAGGTGCAGGTCACCTCAGGCGACGTCCTCTCCGCTGTGGAGACGGCCTACGACGCCTTGTCATCCGGTCACTCGATCAATCCGGGAAAGCTGACCGTCGCTCCCGGCGACCGGCGCTCGGTGGCCTATTCGATGCTCGCCCGGGACGGGCACAGCGAGACGGTGGCGTTCAAGACCTCGTTCAAGTTCGATCCGCACCGTGACCGGACCCGCAAGCGGTACTACACCACCCTCTCGCTCTACGACGACACCACCGGAGCACCGATCGCACTGATGGACTGCGGGCGGATCGGCGCGCTGCGCACCCCCGCGGTGTCGGGGCTGCTCATCCGCGGCTGCGCGGTACCCGACGCATCGACGGTCCTGGTCGTCGGCTCCGGCACCCAGGGACGTTTCGCACTGCCGCTCGCTCTGGCCGCGCACCCGCAGTTCACCGACCTCGAACTCTTCGCCACCCACCCGGACGGTATCGCCGCCGTCCAGGACGAACTGGCCCGTCAGTGCCCCGGACGCACCGTGCGGATCAGCACCGACCTCGAGGAATCCGTCCGGCGCGCCGACGTCATCCTCGCCGTCGCCGGCGAAGCCACCCCGGCGGACATCCCCTCCGAGTGGATCAGGCCGGGCGCGGTCACCATCCTCGTCGGCTACGGACTGTCCGCGTCCACCCTGTCCGACGCGGACTACGTCGTGGCCACCAGCGCCGAGCAGATGCGCACCACCGGCACCGACATGGCCGGCCCCGACGGTGTGCTGCGCGGCGTCGACGCGGAACTGCCCGACATCCTTGCGGGCAGGGCGCGTGCGCGGCGCACCCCGCACGACCGCGTGTTCGCCTACAACAGCGGCCTCGTCGTCACCGACATCGCGCTGGGCCTGCTGTTCGTCGACAAGGCACGCGAACAAGGACTGGGTAGCACATTGGATCTGTGGTCATGACCGTGGTGAACCGGATGCAGTCGGTGCCGCTGCCCCCGTTGACCACCCCGTGGACCGACGCCGTCACCGGCGACGCCCGGCTGCTGCGCTCGGTGTCGGACGCGTTCGGTGGGCCCGTCCATCTCCTCGACCCCACGCGATTCACCGCCAATACCCTTGAATTCGCAGGAGTGTTCGACGACGCCGGTGTCACCGGCACCGTCTACTTCGGGAAGAAGGCCAACAAGGCATCCGCCTTCGTCGACGCGATCGCCGACCTCGCCGCCGACGACCGCCGCACCGGGCGGCACCGCCGGTTCGGCATCGATGTGGCCAGCGCCGGAGAGTTCCGTCAGGCCCTGGCGGCGGGCGTGCGCGGATCGGATCTGCTGATTACCGGACCCCACAAGCCCACCGAACTCCTCACCCTCGCAGTGCGTCACGACGCGATCGTCACCGTCGATTCACCCACCGAACTGAAGGCCCTCGCCGACCTCTCCCGAGGGCTGCGGGTCCGCATCATGTTGCGGGCGCTCCCGAGCGGCACGACCAGCCGTTTCGGAATGACCGACGACGAACTCACATTCGCGGAGAAGCTCGCGTCCGAACGGCCGATCGACATCACCCTGCTCGGCTACAGCTTCCACCTGTCCGGGTACAGCATCCGGGACCGCCGTGACCACGCGCACCGGATGATCGATCGCATCCAGACGGTCCGCCGAACCGGCCGCCTCGCCCCCGACACGATCAGCCTCGGCGGCGGACTACCGATCAGCTATGTGCACCAAGAGAATTGGCAACAGTTCCTCGATCCCCGGACACCGCACCACTTCCACGCCGGAAAGACATTCGACAGCTACTACCCCTACTACTCGGCCACCACCGGCGCCGCCGCACTCCGGGCCATCCTCACCGACACCGATTCCGGGGCCACCCCGCTCGCCCACGTCTGCCAGGACAACGACATCTCGCTCTTCGTCGAACCCGGCCGCGCGTTGCTCGACCGGGCCGGCGTCACCGTCTTTCCCATCCTCGGGGTGAAAGACCGCAGCCCCGGCCTCATCATCGTCGACGGCACCAGCCTGTCCCTGTCCGAGCAGTGGTTCGACACCGAGTTCGTCCCCGACCCCCAACTGGTCGCCGAACACACACCCGTGAACGAGCTCCCGTTCTTCGCCTCGGTGGGCGCCTCGACCTGCCTGGAATCGGACATGCTCACCTGGCGGGTGATTGAATTCCCGTACCGCCCCACCACCGGCTCCTACCTGGTCTATCACAACACCGCCGGATACCAGATGGACTCGAACGAGTCCGCATTCCACGACATGCCGATTCCCCCGAAGGTCGTGGTGACCCTCGACGACGGACACCCCCGATGGACCCTCGACCGCCGCGAAAACTACTGACAAGCTCAAGGTTTGGAGAACACCATGACGACGAACAGAGATGAACCAGAGACATCCGCCCGCGGCAGGGTCGTGACCCGGGTGTCCGACCTGATCGGCTCGACACCGCTGCTGCAGCTCTGCGCCTTGGGCAACGGCACCCGATACCTGCTCAAACTCGAGCAGTTCAACCCCACCGGCTCGATGAAGATCCGGATGGCACGGCAGATGGTCATCGACGCCGAGACCTCGGGTCAGTTGCGCCCGGGCGGACACATCATCGAATCCACCTCGGGAAACACCGGACTGGGCTTGGCCGTGGTCGCCGCCGAACGCGGCTACCGCTTCACCGCCGTCGTCGACAACCACGCGGCCGCCGAAAAGCTGCGCTCCATGCGGGCCATGGGCACGAATCTGCACTTCGTCACCGAGGACGGTGTCACCGAACTCGCGACGTCGGCCCGCGAAGACCTGGCCGAGCAGATGGCGGCGGAGGACCCCGAGGGCTGGTTCCCCGAACAGCACAACAACCCCAGCAACGCCGCCGGGTACCGGGCCCTCGCTCAGGAACTGATCGACGACGCCGCCTCCCCCATCGATGCGCTGATCTGCGCCGTCGGCACCGGGGGCTCGCTGTTCGGCACCGCCCGCGAACTGCGGCGTCTCGGACAGGCCACCGCGGTGATCGGCGTCGAACCGGTGGGATCGATCGCCTTCGGCGGACCGGGTGGCCCCTACCACCAGTCCGGGACGGGCACCCCTCCCGGCGCCACAATCGGCACCGCGGTCGACTACGACCTTCTCGATCAGGGCGTGAAGGTATCGGATGTCGACGCGTTCGCCACCGCCCGCGCCCTCGCGCGCCGCGGTGGGCTCATGGTCGGCGGCTCGTCCGGTGGGGCGATCTTCGCCGCCCTCGACATCCTCCCGTCCCTTCCCGCGGGCAGCGCGGTCGTCACGATCATCTGCGACGGCGGCGAAAAGTACCTTGATACAGTCTTCGACGACGAATGGATGACGCGGCACGATCTCCTCGACCCGGCCGCGGAACTGCACGTCGACGCCAAGCTCGACGCGGCCGGAGTACCGCGGTCCCGCCCGGTTGCCGAGCAGATTGTGGCCGAGTACGCATGACACACGGAAGCACAGGAACCATCGCCCCCACCCAGAGCTACCGGCGCACCAGCCGCGAACTCGCCTATCTGTCCGCTCCGATCGCGCTGACCCAACTCGCGCAGGTCGCGCTGACCACCACCGACACCGTCATGATGGGTCTGATCAGCATCGAGGCGCTCGCCGCCGGCGGCCTGGCGATCACCTTGTTCAACCAGCTCCGGACCATGGGCGTCGGTCTCGTGACAGCCGTCGGCAACCTCGTCTCCGGTGCGGTCGGACGCGGAGAACGCACCGGATCACAGACGACGACCTCCGAGACGGAGGACGAGATCCGCGACATCGTCCGGTCCAGCTTCCTGATCGCAACCGTAGCGGGACTGCTCGGCGGCATCCTTCTCGTCGCCCTCGGCTACGGGCTGCGCTTCGTCGGGCAGGACGCCGGGGTGCTCGACATGGCCATGCCGATGCTCGCCGCCCTCGCGCCGGGTCTGATTCCCTGCCTGTGGTTCCAGGTCATCCGGCAATACACCGTCGGGATGCGCCGCCCCAAAGCGCTACTGCTGATCACCATCGCGTCGGTCCTGATCAACATCGGACTCAACTGGGTGTTCATCTACGGCACCTTCGGGATCCCGGCGCTCGGACTGCCCGGCATCGGCATCGCCACGTCCCTGGTCTACCTGGTGACGTTCCTGATCTTCGCGGGGATGGTGCGACGCGACGAGACGCTCGCACCGATGTTCAGCCTCGCCATGCACCGCTCGAACCCCGGCACCGTCCGCAAGATTCTGCGGCTCGGTGTCCCGATCGCCGGCACCTACGGCAGCGAGGCCGGCCTGTTCTCGGTCACGGCGGTGATCATCGGCAGTTTCGGGGCGCCCGCGCTGGCCGCACACACCGTGGTCAACCAGCTCACCTACATCGTCTTCCAAGTCTCGGTGGGCATTTCGCACGGCTCGTCCATCCTCGTGAGCCGGTTCATCGGACTCGGTGAGGCGATCAAGTCGCGGATGACGGCGAAGGTCGCGTTCTCGCACGGCGCGATCGTCGTCGCCTGCGTCGGAGCGGTCTACCTCCTAGCCCCGGAAGCACTGCTGAGGCTGTTCATGGACACCTCCGACGAGGCGGCCACCTCGATCGCCGTCACCCTGCTCGCCATCGCGGTGTTCCAGCAGTTCGCCGACTCGGCCCAGAACATCGGTATCGGCCTGCTCCGCGGCGCCGAAGATACCACCTCGAGTTTCGCGATCACCCTGATCGGTTACTGGGTGGTGGGTCTGCCCGTCGGACTGCTGTGCGCGTACGGGCTCGGGCTCGAGGCCCCGGGGATGTGGATCGGGCTGTCCTGCGGGCTGCTCACCGCCGCGGTCCTGCTGGTCCGCACCTTTCGGAAACGGGTCGACGCCATCGAGGCCCAACTGACGGCCTGAACACGGGCACACCGGGACGTCGATGCGATCCGGCAGCCAGCTGAGGTGGCGGTCGACTTCTGAACGACTGGAAGGTCCTGCACGTGTGGGGCGTGGCGTCTCGGACGCGCTACGCGATGCCGTGCCGTCGGATCAGCTCGCGGCGCGGCGGGTCATGCTGGTTCGGCCAGTCCACCACCACAGTCCCGCGGCCGCGGCCGCCACCGCCACAGCGAGAACCCACCAGGGTGTGGCGAGGCCGGTGGCGCCGTCGTCGACGAGGTCGTAGATCCGCCCGACGCCCAGCGACGCGAGGAGGGTCAGGAGCCCGCCGAGCGTGTTGAGCATCCCGAAGTGGGCCCCCAGGTTGCGTTCACCCGCCAGGATCGCGATCGTGTCCCGCATCGGCGGCACCATCAGCATCTGTCCCAGGTGCAGCAGACCCACCCAGACGACCAACCCCACGAGTTGCGCCACCGCGGAATCCGGCGCACACAGCACGGTGAGGACGGGCGCGAGAAACGACGCGGCCACCACCCCCATCCCGGCGACGGTGGACGTCCGGTGGCCCAGCCGGTTCGCGACCGCCACCGTCGGCGACTGCCCGAAGATCACGAGAATCGCCGCACCCGTGAAGAACCAGCCCAGTGCCGCCTGCGATCCCACTCCTCGTTCGAGCTGTTCGGGCAGCATCAGATACAGCTGGTTGTAGGCCGCCAACTGGGCCCCGCACAGCGCCGCGAAGACGAGAAACCCACGATTGGTCAGGACCGTCCGCCACACCTGCCGCAGGCTGCCGGGTGCGCCGGCAGACGGCTGGTGCGACGTGGACACGTCGGCGGGGAGCCAGATCGCGAATGCCACCCACAGTCCGGTGAACAGCACGGCCGCCGCGACCGCGGTCCACAGGAACGGCACCACCAGGAGCACGGCACCGAGAGCCGGACCGACGACCGTTCCGAGCCGGCTGCACATCTGCTCGAGCGCGAACAGTTCGGTTCGACGGAGAACCCCGTCCTCCTCCAACTGCCGGCCGAACGCCGCGTCGGCGGCCTCGACGGCGGGAGCGAACAGGGCGGCCGCCAACCCGACCAGGAGTACCCCGGCGATCATCGCCGCGAACGTCGACGCCACCCCCAGCACGAGGAATCCGACTACCCGCAACGCGATCCCCAGCAACACCAATGGCCGCACACCGAATCGGTCGGCGAGGCTTCCCCCGAGGAAGAACAGGCCCTGCTGACTGAACGTGCGAAGACCCAGAACGAGCCCGACCGCCCAACTCGCCAAGCCCAGATCCTCGGACATGTGGACGGCGAGAAACGGCACCACGAGGTAGAAGCCCACATTGAACAGGACCATCGAGACGAGAATCAGGCGAACAGGTGCCGGGAGGGCGCGTGCCAGTCGCAGCGAGCGCGCGAAAGAGCTCATGGGGCGGGCACGCAGCACAGAAATCACCGGCCTGCGAGCGGGGAATGCGTGCGCAAAGACACGTCGAGTCGCTCCAGAACCGGCAACGCATCCGACCATGCCCGCGAATCGTCCGGATGCAGCCGCCCCAGCTCACCGGCGAGCACATCGATGCGGCGCTCCGCCCGGCGATCACGCCGCGCCGCCCGGGCCCCGGAGAGGGCGAGAGTGCTCACCCTGCCGTCGGCGGGATCCGGTCGACGATCGAGCAGGCCTTTGCCTGCCGGCGTGCGCACGAGGGTGCTGACCGTGATGGGACGCAATGACAGTCGGCGTGCCACCTCACCGATTCGTGTGCCCGGATGGTTCCCCACATCGTGGAGAACCCCGGACTGGGCCGCGGGCAGGGTCTCGTCCGCACCGAAGGTGTCCATGTACTCACCCAGAGCCCGGCATAGTTCGAACGCGGCATCGATGAGAGCGTGAGAGAGGCGGTCGGGCTGGTGCACTGTCATACTCTATCCATCCGCTCGGATCGCTGAATCTCGCAGTCATCTGTGAGTTTCGTGTAATCGTGGCCGGTGAACGGACTCGCGGGCCACCAGTTCGATGGTGACGGCCACCGCGCAGGTTTGGGCCAGGAGTAGTCCGACGAGGACGAGGATCTGCACTGCTCCGGCTTGGACAGCGGAACCGCTGGCCAGCAACACGCCGACAAACGCCCCGGGAAGCGTGACCAGCCCGACGGTGCGGGTCTGGTCCAATCCGGGTAGCAGCGCATCCGTCGCGGCCGACCGGACGACCTCCATGCGGGCATCACGCACGCTCAGTCCCAGGCTCAGCGCTGCCTCGACCTCACCCCATCGGTTCTCGATCGCGTCGAGTCCCTTGCGGGCGGAGAGTGAGGTTGCCGTCATCGCTCCCCCGAGCACGATCCCGCCGACGGGAACCAGGGCCACGCCCTCGAGTGGAACCACCCCACTCACCAGCATCAACGGGAGCACTGTGCCGACCCCGGCAAGCAGGGCCAACGCCAGCCACGCCGCCGACCAGCCGGCCTCTGCCCGCCGCCCCGCAGTCCACACTGCCGCCGCGAACATCACCACGAGAACCAGGATCGATGACCACAGATGAGCCAGTGCGGCGGCAAGAATCAGGGACACAGCAGCGAGTTGCAGTGCGCCGCGAATGGCCGCCCGTGGCGCGATGAGCGGACTACCTAGCGCGGCAAGGCGGTAGATCACCGCCGCGCACAGAACCATGACCGTGCACAACACCGCCAGTCCGACACCCGGATTGGCCAACGAGGTACTCACCGGCTCAGTGTTCCTCACCTCTCGCCCGGACCGAAAACCGCTCCGAGCGAGGGGTGAGGTGTCGCTTCCGAGATGCCGCGACCAGGTCGTGCCGCTGATCGCGAAGTAGCTGCCTCTGCGCAAGGCGCGTTTCCACGCCGGCCAGTTGTGTTCTCGCGCGGCCGTGACCCATCGGAGGTCACTGGTCTCGACCCCGGCCAGTCCTGCCTCGTGCCAGATTCGCCGAGGATCGACCATGGACGAGATTGCCGACAGTGGGGTGCCGCTGCGTTTCGTGACCGGTGAGGATCCACCCGAATTCTCGTATGGTGGAATCAGTTTCAAGACTCGCTACATCGCTGCCAGCCGGTGGCGGTCCGTTCGGTGCGCGCTCTCCACTGCGGCGATCCGACCGCTGGGACCGACGATGTGCGACCACTTCTTGACCGCCGCGACCGGTTCCGGGAGTAGCCAGATTAGATTTCTGCTTGCTACTCGACGCCGAGCATCACCTCGGTGGACTTGACCAACACGGTGGCGGGCTTGCCGGCCTCGAGGCCGAGTTCCTCGACGGCTTCCTTGGCGATGGAGGCGGTGACGATCTGCTCGCCGCCATCGAGGCGCACCTTCACCGTGGCCATCACCGCCCCGACCGTGACGTCGGTGACCGTGCCGGCGAGCTGATTGCGGGTCGACAAACGCATGAGTGGGGTCCCCTCTTTTCGGGTTGATGGTGTTCGCCACGAACGGTACACCACGTCTGGGAACCTGAAATCTGTTGCACACTAGCTGAATTCGAAGATTCGGAGTGATTAGCGGTGGGTGTGTGCATCTGCGGTCCGGCAGGGACGTTGCCGCCGCGACACTGTCGACCGGGCGGGGTGGTTGTCACGAGGCCCGGCGTGGTTTCGTCAGGCGAATCGGATGATCGACAGGACCCCGACGACCAGGCAGTAGACGGCGAACGGGGTCAACGTCCTGGTCGCAAAGTAACGGGTGAGGAACTTCACGGACAGGTACGCCGCGATACCGGCAACGAGGGCCCCGACGAGGATTTGCCCGTGCATGCCGTCGCCCTGTGGGCCGGCGAGGGTGGGCAGTTTGAGGACGCCGGCCGCGAGGATGACCGGGGTGGCCAGCAGGAAGGCGAACTTGGCGGCGTCCTCGTGGCTCAGGCCGCGGAGCAGGCCGCCGACCATCGTCACGCCCGAGCGGCTGATCCCGGCGAGGAGGGCCAGACTCTGGATCACCCCGATGCCCGCCGCCTCCCGATAGGTCAGGGCGGCCAGGGCCCGCTCCCGCGGTTCGTCCGACACCGCATGTGCGTGTGCCCCGACCGCGGCGGGTTCGACCGCCGCGGCGGCCCGCCGTCGCAGGACCTCGCCGGCCGCGAGGACGACCCCGTTGACCGTCAGAAAGACTGCCGCAGCCAGCGGTTTGGCGAACAGGGTGCGAAGCGGGTGTTCTAGGAGCAGGCCCGCGGCCCCGACCGGGATGGTGGCCACGATGATCAGCCACGCCAGCCGCTCGGTGGACGTCTCGATGCTGCGGGTGCGCACGGTCGTGAGGAACGCGCCGATGATCGCCACCCAGTCCCGGGCATAGAAGATCAGCAGCGCGACGGCCGTCGCGACGTGCAGGGCGACGACGAAGGCGAGGAACGGGGTGCCGGAGTCGGAGTCGCCCTCGGTGACCAGGGCCTCCCACGAGCCGCCGAGCCACGCGGGCAGCAGGACCGAGTGGCCCAGGCTCGAGATGGGGAACAGCTCGGTCACACCCTGGAGGGCGCCGAGAACGATCGACTGCGGGTAGGTCGGTGCAGACACCCGGACAGCATGGCCGCCACGGCGGCCATCGGCAAATTCAGCGGCACCTGTTCCGATGTTGCGGCACAAGGATTTTCACTGAACCCACGGAGATGGCTTGCCGACGGTACGCGATGATCGTTGAGAATTCACTGAGAGAGTGAAACCGACCAAATAGTTTGCGCGACAATTGGTTTCGATGTCCGTTTACGGATTGTTATGTTCGTGGCGGTCAGGCACTCGACGCCGTCCGTTCATCGCGTGTTACCCGCGGGCCGTAACGCTGTCGCGGGATCGGAATACCGGTCCTGGCCCACGCCAGCCTCCCCGACGGTTCCGCTCGGATGCGCCCACTGCGCACGCAGCGACCGTCCTCACGAGAGACACGACATGAACCAGGACAGCACGAAATCCCGGCTGCGCCGGATCCTTTCCCCCGCCCGCACCGCCACCCTCCTCGGCCTGGCCGCGCTCGCCCTCGGGCTCGGCACCGGCACCGCCGACGCCGCGGTGATCCCGATCGCCGACAGCACCGCCACCAAGACCACCGTGCTCGGCACGAACCTCGAGATCGTGCAGTCCGGCCAGTGGCTCAACAACGTCATCCCGCTCAACGGCACCCCGTTCGACAAGGACGTCTTCTTCGGCGGCAACACCGCCGTCACCTCCAGCGGCGGTGCCCCGATTACCGCCGGCACCCTCGACGTCGGTGTCGAGGTCGGCTACCTGCTCGATGTCTCCAACGGACTCTCGCTCGGTGGCAAGGTCGGCATCACACCCCAGGAGGGCCTCGGCCTCCCGGTCGGCGGCCTGCCCACCCTGACGATGTCGGTGCAGACCCCGCTCGAGGGCAACTGGGTGGTCCCGATCCGCCCGGGGCAGATCGTGGCCGTCTCCCTCGACAAGAAAACGATGACCACCGGCAACGGGAACGTCAACCTCGACAACATCCACTTCCAGATCAACGGCGCCGCCGGCCCGGTGTCCATCCGCACCTACTCGCAGTGGACCGCCTCCACCAAGGAAACCGACGACTCCTTCGCCGCCTACGGACCCCCGATCACCCTCTAAAAGGCCTCGGCCGACGATCCCGCACCCGAGGCGGCTCGGCCCGGTCCCACCCCACCCCACCGAATATCAAGGGAGAATGCTCATGTTGTTCGACGTCCTGCACTTCGTCGTCAAGACCCCCACCACCAGCCTGCTCGACGCCATCATCCAATCCATCCAATGGATCGCCGGATCCTCCACCCAGACCGTCTGACACCCCACCCGACCCGCGCGGACCCCGCCCGCACCACGGCGATACAGCATCACATCCTGCACACCGCCAACCGAATACGACCACCACACCAAGCCGGGCGCCGATCTGCTCTCACCACGCGCCCTGTGTCAGGACGGCAGTCACCACAAATCGTCCTGCGATGCCGATCAGTTTCGGTGGCGGCGCCACCGTGACCGGGCTCGGTCTGCTCCGTGGTGTCGGGGTCCGTGGTGTCGGGGTCCGGTCCGTGGTGTCGGGGTCATCGTCGCCGCGATCTCTCAAGGACTGCCGCTGATGGCCGCCCTCGCGCAGATGTCCGTAGCCCGCCGGCTCACCACGTCCTCGTCCCATGGTCCGCATCCCGCGGTCGGTCGGGCGAGGCCAACGGTTGGGGCGAGGACAGCCACGGTGGGCGGCGTTCAGTTCGCTCACGACGGTCTCACCGCGCATTCAGATCACCAGGGTCGCCGGCACCGAGCAGGCGGTGATGCGACCCATCCGCTCAACCCGCCGCGGTCGTCACCGGGCAATGAGTGGGCTCGATCGGGTAGACCTCGGCATCGGCGGGTCCCTCCGGCCTCAGCGCTTTCTCAGCGCCACCCGCAATACTGGCGTCCATGTCCATTGTCAGCGGTGTGCCCGTCCACGTGCTGCGCGTCCAGGAGGAGGCAGGCCGATGAGGGTGCTGGTCGTCGAGGACGAAACGCGGTTGGCGAATGTGGTTCGACGTGGCCTCGAACTCGAGGGGTTCGTGGTGGTCACCGCCGCTACCGGTGAGGACGGTCTGTGGCGCGCCACCGAGGAAGCCTTCGATGTGATCGTTCTCGACATCATGCTGCCGGGAATCAACGGATATGAGATTGTCCGTGCCCTCCGCGCCAAGCAGATCTGGACTCCGATTTTGATGCTGACCGCCAAGGACGGTGAGTATGACCAGGCCGACGCGTTCGATCTCGGTGCCGATGACTACCTGGTCAAACCGTTCTCTTTCGTGGTGCTCGTCGCCCGCTTGCGTGCGCTGGTGCGCCGCGGCGCTCCAGCGCGCCCGGTGTTGCTCACCGCGGGTGATCTGAGCCTTGACCCGGCGCGGCGACGCGTCATGCGTGGTAACGAAGAGTTGGCCCTGACTCCCCGCGAATTCGGGGTCCTCGAGTTCCTGTTGCGTCACCCGGACACTGCCCTGACGAAGGGCGAGATTCTGCGCAACGTGTGGGACGCGCACTACGTCGGTGACGAGAACATCGTCGAGGTGTACGTCGGTTATCTCCGTCGGAAGATCGACGCCCCCTTCGGCGCGCACACCATCGACACGGTCCGCGGCGTCGGATATCGGCTCACGACGGCTCCGCCGAACTCACCGAACTCGCCGGACTCGCCGGAAGGGTGACCACGACCTGCACCCCGCCCTGCGCACTCTCACCGATCCGCACCGAACCGCGGTGGGCGGACACGATTTCCGCGACGATGGCCAAGCCGAGGCCGGAGCCGCCGCGGTCGCGTTCACGGGCGTTGTCGAGTCGCACGAACCGTTCGAAGACCCGGGCCCGGTCGGGCTGCGGGATGCCCGGCCCGTCGTCGGACACCGTGATCTGCGCGGTGTCCCCGCGCCGTGACACCTCCGCGTGCACAGCATGTGCGGCGAACCGGACGGCGTTGTCGATGAGGTTGCGCACCACACGCTCGAGTTGGGTGAGGTCGCCGCGGATCCGCACGGGGGCCAGTGATGCGGTGACCGTTTTACCGGTCTCGCCGCGGGCGCGGTGGACCTCGGTGTCCACCACGTCGTCGAGGTCCACGTCGCCGAGCCGCAGCGGCAAGCCGCGCTCGTCGGCGCGGGCAAGGAGCAGCAGATCGTCGACCAGCAGGTGCATCCGGGTGACCTCGGGCAGCAAGGTTTCCCGTACCAGTTCGCGGTCGAGTAATTCTGGTCGGGCGTCGGCCAGTTCCAAGGCCATGGTGACGGTGGCCAGTGGGCTGCGCAGCTCGTGTGATGCGTCGCCGACGAATCGGCGTTGCGCGGTGTGGCCGGCCTCGAGTCGGGCGAGCATGTCGTTCATGGTCCGCGCCAGCGCCGCGATTTCGTCTCGGGGTGCGGGCACCGGAATCCGTTCACCGAGGTCGGTACTCGAGATCGTGGCGACCTGGGTGCGGATTTGTTCGACCGACCGCAGGGAGCGCCGTACCAGTTTGTAGGTCACCACTGCGGCGACGAGGGCGATGATCGGACCGCCGAGGGCGAGCAGCCCACCCACCGTGGCGAGGGTGGCTTCCACCGGTTCCTCGCTCGCTCCGACCAGGACGGTGTACTCACCTCCGACGCCGCGGGCGCCCTGCACGGTGATCCGCAGATCCGCACCGGGTTCGGCCCGCCCGGTCAGTCCCGGCACCGGCGGACCACCGGCAGGTGGCCGCACATCGGTCGCCGGAGTGCCGGGGTCGGTGTCCGATGTCCGCACCACCTGTCCGGCCCGGTCGACGACCTGAACGAGCGTGATGCGTTGAGTGGTGTCGAGGAGCTGACTGTCGAGGTCGGCGGGTGGGTCCGACCGCAGGCTGGTGGTGATGTCCTGGGCTCGGGCGGTTGCGGCGTCGTCGAGGGCGGAGAGCAGGGACCGGTCCAGTACGAACAGCAACGCCGCCGCCCCGAGCCCCAGGGCGATGGTCACGACCGCACCGGCGACCAGTGCGGATCGGATCGCCAGCCCCCACAGCGACGGTCTGAGCCACTCGGGTACGGATCTCATGCGGCCATCATCCGCCATCCGGTCCTTCCGGGAGGCCGACGACAACCGCCGCAGCGGCGGACACCAGACGGGTCGGCGCTCCTCTCAGCGTCATCACAGCGGCGCGGGCAGACACTGACGGTGTGGGAACACCGCCACGTCAGGATTGGACACGGTTGTGCGAGCGGACCATGCGGACGGCTCTGGTGGGGGGCATGGCCGCGCTCGCGATCCTGTGGTCCGACCCGGCGATGGCCGACCCGGTGCCGGATGCGACGATCCGCTACGTCGCCATGGGCGATTCCCGCGCCGCGGGCCCATACCTGGCGCCGATCTCGCTGCACGACGGTTGCTTCCGGTCGATCGAGGGATATCCGGGGGTTGTGGCCCGGGCGCTGCCCGCCGATTCCTTCACCAACGTGTCCTGTTCGGGCGCGACAACCGAGAATCTCACCACCGCACCCCAATCCACCGCCACCGGTGCGGTACCACCGCAGATCGATGCCCTGCGACCTGACACCACGCTCGTCACAGTCAGTATCGGCGGCAACGACATCGCGTGGCAGTCCCTGGTGGCACCGTGTTACACCACCGTCCCGGGCACCGATGCGCGCTGTCGCACCGACCCGGAGACCATCCGTGGAATGACTTCCGCACTCGCCGCGCTGGAGCCGAAGGTGTCCGCGGCGCTGGCCGCCATCGAGCAACGTGCGCCGACGGCCCGGGTGCTGCTCGTCGGTCACGGCGGTATCTTCGGTGCCCACGGTTGCTGGCCGAACACTCCCACCAGCGACGCCGACGCAGCCTGGATCTCGGGCTTCTTCGTGAGGATGAATCAGGTTCTCGCCGCCGCGGCCACGACCACCGGCGCCCGGTTCGTGGACGTTGCGACTGCCGCCATCGGACACGATGCCTGCGCCGGACCCGATCAGCGATGGTTCGAAGGCCTGCTCCCACAGTCTTTCGCCCAGTCGCTGCACCCCACCACCGCCGGAATGCGGGCGATCGCCGCCCGCGTCCTGACCATCTCGGGTGCATCCCCCGAGTAGGCAGGCCATTGAGCAGTGGCTCGTGTTGTCACCGTCCATCTCGTGTTGTCACCTCCTGCTCCCGGCGCTCCCCGGTCCGGCTGGTGCACCGAGATCGACCGCCGATCGAGGCGGGTTCTCGGAGGTGGATTCTCATTCCGGCCGGGGTTCTCTGACTTTTCCCCGTTGACGGTGAAGTGGAACACATCGCGAAACCCTCACACTCGGATGGGCGCTGAGGCGGTCAGGAACGTTGGTGCACGGGTTCCCGCTCGGCTGCGGTCTGCTGGTGACGCAGGTGGGTGTAAACGATAAGGGCCAGCACTTGTTTCCGCGCAGGCCGAGGACGAGGTCGGCGGGAACGAGGTGGTCGGGAATGTCGTTGTGACCGTCGAGGTTCATCGGGTGAATGGTGCGCCGGGACGGGCGCATTGGCCCGGATCACCGGTGGGCGTCGGGATGCTGTCCGGTTGGAGGACCGCACCCTGTCCTCGACGCCGGGCGCGCAGTCCGTTGATCACCAGCGGCAGAATCGACACCAGCACGACGGCGATCAGAATCACCTCGATGTGACCGCGAACGAATGCGATTCCGCCGAGCAGGTAGCCGAGCACCGGCACCCCGACTCCCCAGGCAACGCCGCCGATGACGTTGTAGACGGCGAAGGTGCGGTACGGCATCCCGGACGCGCCGGCCATCACCGGCGCGATCGTGCGGGCAACGGGAACGAAGCGGGCCAACAGGATCGTGCGCGGCCCGTAGCGGCCGAAGAACCGCCGCGACTGCTCGAGTTGTTTCGGACCGATCCGGCTGGCGCCGGGCCGATGAAACACCGCGTCCCCGGCCCGCCGGCCGATCAGAAACCCGAGTTGGTCACCGACGATCGCCGCGGCCGGGATGGTGAGCAGCAGCACCCACAACGGCGCGAACGGATCCGGCTGCGCGGCGAAGACACCGGCCGTGAACAGCAACGAGTCGCCCGGCAGGAAGAAGCCGACGAGCAGACCGGTTTCGATGACCACGGCACCGAGGACACCGAGTAACCCCAGGGTGCCCAGCAGCGTCGAAGCGTCCAGTAAGCCCAGTCCCAGTGCCACATTCATGCCGCGTATCCCATCGTCGTCGGGTCGCTGCGACCCGAGTGCGTGTAGTTCTCGTCCGGACTTGCGGCCCCCCGGGCGCGGGTCCGGTCCATCCAGGTCGTGTAGAGCGCCCCGCCGATCACCGCGGCGAGGCCACCGAGGAGCATCCCGCCGACCACGTCGGTCAGCCAGTGTTCACCGAGGTACAGGCGCGTCACCGACACCACCACGGTCACCACCGCGGCCAAGATCAGCAACAGGGCACGACGGGTCGGCGGCAGGGCGTACCCGAACATGACGGCGGCCATCGTGAACAGCGCCATGGCCCCGGTGGCATGCCCGGACGGAAACGAATGGTCCGTCTCGAGCAACACCTGGGACACGATCGGCGGGCGAGCACGCCCGACAACAGATTTCGTCACGGTGGAGGCCAGCGCCGCCGCACCGACGGTCCCGATGAGAATCAGCGCGGGGATCGGTGAGCGGGCCCGCCGGGAGTGCACCGCGCCGATCGCGACGGCGAGGATGATGGTTCCCGCCGGCCCGCCGGCGTCGGTCACCGCGATGGCCGGCCCGGTCACCCAATCCGACCGGTGCGCGGTGAACCAGCCCAGGACCGCCGGATCCGCACCGGTCAACCAGCCCCCAGCCCTGACCTGATAGGCCAGCGCGACGAATGCCCCCGCCAATCCGGTGCACTGCATGGCGATCGCCGCCGCGGCCGGACCCCGGCGATCACCCTGTAGGCTCCGCCAGGCCGACGCACCCAGGAACATCGCCGCACCCCCGACCAGCACGGCCAAGGCCAGGGTCGCGGCTCCGCCCTGATGGATGTCGGCAACCACCTCGTGGGCCCGGCCGACCAGGTTGGCATGAACCGATGCATCGTGGGCCGACGCCGATGACACAGCGGGCTGTACTACTTCACTCACACCCGCAGTATCAGAGTCGGTAGCTGTGGAGCCGCTGAGAGCGGGACGGCGATCACACCCGGCCAGCCCGGGAGGGTGAATTTTCGGCACGAGCAAGCGCACGGCCCCAGGCGTTCGTCGGTCGCAACCCGACACCGATGGTGTTGCGGCCGCAGAGAAACCTTCCGTCCCTGCTGGGACGGGCCGGGCAGGAAGTGTGACTGCGGGTCCGTCACCGCCGCGGTCTGCCGCCCGAGGATGCCGGTACCTCGTTCGCAGCTCTCAGCCAATCCTCAGCGTGGCAGACGTACCGTCGGAATGGGTTTTCCTTATGACGGATGCCCTTATGACGGATACGGAGTCACCATGGTTAATCCAGCATCCGAACCTGCACCGGACGATCGGCCCACCCGAAGCGGGCCCGCCGCCGACACAACTGCGATCCCATCGGCCCGGGCGAGACCCATCAGCAATGCCGGCTGGGCCGTGGCGTCATTGCTGTTCTTTTGGCCGCTGGCGTTCTCGGCCTTCCACCATGCGTTCGAGGTCTACCCCCGATGGGCCGAGGGCGATATCGACGGCGCCGAGTACGCCTCCCGCCGGGTGCGCAAGCTCGGGCAACTGTCGCTGTGGATCTTCGGCGGCTTGCTGCTGCTGGCGATCGTCCTCTACGCGATCGCCGCGATTGTTCTGATCACGCACGGCGGCGAGGGAGGCGACTGGCACGACCACATGCGCGACTGACCCCGAGAGAAAATACTCTGCGGTGAGCGATGGACTTTCGTGCATCCGTCGAGCCGAGGGAGCGAGGGTGCCCACGCTCCCCCGACGACACCAGAGCCCAACACAGAAAGACCGCCGGCGCTACCCCCTCTCAGCGTTTCCACAGCACCCGCGCACCAGACTGGAAGGGTGTCCGGCACTGTGCCCCTCGTTCAGGAGATGGTCACCGAGGTCGTGACCGAGACCGCGACGATGGAGATCGCACTGACGGTCCTCGGGATCGCCCTGGCGGTGTTCGTCGCCGGTATGGTCGTCGCCGGGTCCGGGCAGGCGAGCGGGCTGCGCACCGCGGCGCCGGCCCTGGCACTGGGCATTGTCTGCGTTCACATCCGCGACGGTGGTTGGCTGACCGGTGCCGACCGTTCCATCACCGCCGTGCTGGCGGCACACCACAGTGCAGGACTCGATCACCTTGCGACCGTGGGCATCGCGCTCGGCGCCCCGGCGGTCGCGATCGCCGCGGCCGCGGCGGCCGGGATCGTGCTGATCCGGCACGGTTGGTCGGTGCCGGTGGCCTCGATCATGCTGGGTGCAGTGATGGGCGCCGTGTTCGCGGGGGCGGCCCTCGGCACCGTGCTCGGGCCGGGCCGGGCAGTTGTCGGGGTGTGGCAGCCGGTCGACACCGGGAACGCGTTGGCGTCGAATCTCGCCGGGACCGCCACGCTGCTGGGCATGGCGGCGGTGATCGCCGGTATCGGCCGCAGCCGCACCCTCCGGGCGGTGCTTGCCGCCGCCGTGGTGATCGCCGTCGTCGCTCTCGCCGGAGCACGCCTATATGTCGGAATACCCCTGACCGAGGTGGTGGCGGGAGTGCTGGTCGCGGCGATCTGTCTGACCGTGGGGCACGCCGTGCTGGCGGCGTTCGCCTCTCGGCTGCCACCCGGCCCTCTCGGAGCGGCTTCCCAACCTGGGTTCGTGCCGGCGCCCGGATGATTCACCGGAAGGGGTCCGCGCTCACCACACTCGTCGAGTTGCGGCAACTTACTGTGGGCAGGTGATGATGGTGCTATGCCGATCGTCGGTCGGCTCGCGAGATTTTCGAGCCGATGATGGCCTCCGGATCCGCGGTGTCAGATGCCGGAGGTGAGACATGAGGTTCTCCGGTCTCGCGGCACCGGGGTGGCTGGTGTTCGCCGCCGTGGTTGGCGCGCTGTCGATCGGTTACGTGTGGGTACTGCGTCTGCGGCGCAAATACACTCTGCGGTTCACCAATCTGGAACTACTCGAGACCGTCGCTCCCACCCGGCCCAGTTGGTCACGGCATATCCCACCAGCATTGCTTCTGGTGGGGCTGCTGCTATTGACCGTCGCCCTGGCCGGACCGTTGGCGCAGACCAGAGTTCCACGCAACCGTGCCACGGTGATCCTCGCGATCGACGTGTCACTGTCGATGCGCGCAACCGACGTGCCACCCTCGCGGCTGGCCGCAGCCCAGGCCGGCGCCAAAACGTTCGCGGACAACCTCACCCCCGGCATCAACCTCGGACTGGAGGCGTTCGCGGGGACGGCGTCGATGCTGGTCTCACCGGTCACCGATCACACCGCGACCGACAACGCCCTCGACCATCTGCAACTCGCCGAACGGACCGCGACCGGGGAAGCGATCTTCTCCGCCCTCCAGGCGATCGACACCCTCGCCGGTGTACTCGGCGGAGGCAGCACCCCGCCGCCCGCCCGGATCGTCCTCGAATCCGACGGCAAGCAAACCGTGCCCGCCGACCTGAACGATCCGCGCGGCGCGTTCACCGCGGCCCGTCTTGCGAAGGAGCACAACGTCCCCATCTCCACCATTTCCTTCGGCACCACTCATGGTGCGATCGACCTCAACGGCAGCCACATCCCCGTCCCCGTCGACGACGAGTCTCTGCGGCGGATCGCGGAGTTGTCCGGTGGCTCGTTCTTCACCGCGACCAACGCGGACGAACTGCAAGCCAGCTACCAGAATCTGCAACAGCAGATCGGCTACGAAACCCACCTCGGCGACGCCAGCCGACCCTGGCTGATCCTCGGATCCATCCTGATCGCGGCGGCGGCCGGCACCGCACTCGTTCTCCACCAACGCCTTCCCTGAATACGCGAACGCTGCGAGGCCCACACGCGCGCCACCATGGTCCGCGACCGACGCCGTGTCGATACGTACTCCGCTCGGCGCAGCAGCGAAGAACGATCCGTCCGGAGTCGGTGTGAGGTCGTCACCATGACAACCATGGGTGGTGCGTGGATCCGTTCGAAATTTTGCGTCGATGACCATCTGGATCCCCCGCAGCCTGGCCGCTTTCGCCACCGACCCGAGGTGACACCCCACTCGCCGCGAAGAAAACTGTGAACCCCCACTTCCGATGCCTCGCTATCTCAGATCAATGCGGATCGGGCGCAGGGCGAACTGCGACGCCTTCGACCCAAGTCTCTTTCTGGCCACCGCAGCGCATGACAACCGTGTAGTAACTTCCTGCAGGAATGCTGGTGAGCGTCACGGTGTGAGTCTTATTCGGCGCCAGACTGACCTCTTGCGAAGCGATCGACCTTTTCGATTGATCCAGCACGCCGACGTCACAGTCTCGCGCGGTGTTGTCGCCCTTGGCGGTCACAGTCACCTTGCCCGGTCCGCCGACTGCGGCCATCGTCGCGTCGGCCGATGCCGCTCCCGCTGCCAGCGCGGCAAGCGGGACGGCCACCACGATTGTTGCGAGGAGGGAGCGTGAGCCCCTCTTGACGGTCGTGTTCATGTTCATGATGGTCAGTCCCCATATTTCGGGGCGGCCATGAAACCGTCAGAGAGGGCACCTCTCGACCGATGTCGTCCTGGCGTATTCGTGACCGTCGCGTGGATGTCCGGGATCCCCGGTGGCGGTTCGAGGGCCAGATCGAGGCTCGGTCCACCTTCATCGTAGGCCGGGCCGTCACAGCCGAATCCGAATTCTCAGGAACGCCACAGGTCGACGGGACGCCCGTCCTCTTTAACCCGCGAGCGGTCTGGAATGTCCTCACACTATCGGCGGAGAAGCGGTCCGGACGGTGGGGTCTACGACCCCGAGTAGAACGGTTGGTAGCGAGATCTCAGGAATTTCAGAAATTCTGCGGGGCGCACGTTGACCGATCTGTCGTTACTGTCGGGGCCGATCCCACTCGTGGTCGCCGCCACGGGTGCAGCGGGCGGTGTGTGGTTGATGACCGGGCGGGCCGGGTGGTTTCGGCGCCGGGCGATACCGCTGTGCGCCGCCGGGGCCGGCGTACTCACCGGGTGCCTCTGGTTCTGGATGGAGCGAGTGTGGCGTCCCCTCCCCGACCCGATACCCCTCACCGTCTACCTGTGGACGGCCCTCGCCCTGTGGGCGGTGACAATGTTGGTCCCCCGCATCCTCATCGCCCCCCGCCGTATGTGGGCGGCGGCGGTGTCGGTGGTGGCCGCCGCCGCGGTGGTCGCGGCCTGCGCAGTACAGATCAACCTGTACTTCGCGGCCTACCCCACGGTCGGCGCAGCCATGGGGTTCGAGCATGTGACCCGCATCGACTTCCCGGAAGTTCCCCCTCCCACACCGACACCGATCTCGGGCCGACCCCTCGAATCCATGTGGACGCCACCGGCGGACATGCCGCGGGCGGGCAAGATCACCTCGGTGAACATCCCCGGGGACCGTTCCGGGTTCCACGCTCGCCGCGCCGAAATTTATCTTCCTCCCGCCTATTTCACCGATCCGCGACCGCAGTTCCCGGTTCTCGTGTTGCTGGCCGGGCAACCCGGCCAACCGAAAGACTGGCTCACTGAACCATCCCGGGTCTCATGCACACACTGTCATTTGTGTGCGACCGGTTGATCGGCACAGTGTTCAGCGTAGTACTTGGCTTCGTACTCGGCCGGTGGGATCCGCCCGAGACGATGCATGAGCCGGCCGGTGTTGTACCAGTGCACCCACGCCG
>NZ_JBHWUE010000054.1:0-72397 GCF_042738615.1 Rhodococcus sp. NPDC059968 | reverse complement strand
GATATCCCTTGGCCACCAACACATTATCCAGGAAATCCCAGGTCAGGGCATGGTGACACGCGGACACGCCGCCCCGGGATTTCGCAACAGCCCCCCCCCGGTTAAGAAGTACTCACGGGCGGTCACGCAAGCAGCGCCTGGAGCTTGGCGGCGAGCACGTCCCATCGCCATTCCGTCTTGACCCATCTGCGGCCGGCCGCACCCATCGCGGCCGCGCGGTCGCGATCCGACAGCACCGAGATCACCGAACGCGCCACCTCGGCCACCGACGTGCCGTCCACGACCATCCCGGTTTCGTTCTGCCGCACCGTTTCCGGGGCGCCACCGGACTGTCCTGCGATGACCGGCACACCGGTGGCCGACGCCTCGAGGAAGACGATGCCGAGTCCCTCGACGTCCAGTCCCGCGCCCCTCGTGCGGCACGGCATCGCGAACACGTCGGCGATCGTGTGGTGGGCCGCCAGCTCCGCGGACGGCACCGTGCCGGTGAACACGACGTGGTCCTCCACCCCCACCGAGCGCGCGAGCGCGCGCAGTCGGTCCTCGTAGGGTCCGCCGCCGACGATCACGAGCACGGCACCGTCGATGTGCTCGCGGATGCCCGGGAGCGCCTTGATGAGGATGTCCTGGCCCTTGCGCGGCACGAGACGGGACAGGCACAGGACCGTCGGCCGCTCCCCCAGCCCGTAGCGCGACCGCAGTTCGGCCCGCGCCCCGCTGTCCGGGGTGAACAGGTCGGTGTCGACTCCGGGCGGCAGGTGTTCGAGCGCGGCACTCGCGCCGAACGCGGACGCGAATCGGCCCCTCGTGTACCGGCTGACATACGTGACGACGTCGGTCCGGTCGCCGATCCGTCCGAGGGCCTGGCGGGCGGCGGGGAGCATCGACCAGCCGACCTCGTGCCCGTGGGTACTCGCGACCACTCGTTCCGCCCCGGCGCGGCGCAGCGTCGAACTCAGCAGCGCGAGCGGGGCGGCTGCGCCGAACCAGACGCCCGTACAGTCGTGTTCGGCGAGTAACTTGGCGGCGCGGCGCGCGACGAACGGTGTGGGCACCATCAAGGTGGTGGGGTGCCGGACGACCTGAAATGGTTGCCGCGCATCGAACTTGATGTGCGAGTCGCCGCGCCAGCGCGGAGCGTAGACGACCAGGTCGTCGGCGGGCAGGTGCTTGGCGAAGGTGTGCAGGTACGACTGAATTCCGCCTGGTCGCGGCGGAAAATCGTTCGTCACCAACAGGGTTCGGCGCATGTGATCACCGTAGGCGGTGGGCCGTGCGGCAACCGACGCAGGGTCATCCCAGGTGAGCGCCCACCCAGTCGGTCCAGCGGTCCCGGAACTGATCAGCATCGACGCCGAGAACGTCGGACAGCCGTCCGTCGACCGTCTCCGGGTCTGCGTCCCCCACGGCCAGCGTCCGGTACAGCTCCGTCAGCCTCGATTCGCCGTACTGCTCCGCGACGAACGCGTTGATCGACCACGCAGTCTCGTAGGCGACCGAGCCGCGTTCGCCGTATCCGGAGAAGTCGGTGTCCTCGGGGAACTCGGTCGGCGGACCCTCGGCGCCCACCTGCGCGGTCAGTGCCGGCGCGATCTGCCGTCCGGCCTCGCCGGTACCCCGGTAGGCCGCGTACTCCGCGTAGCCCTCCAGCACCCACATCGGTGAGCGGTCCACCGTCTCGGCGCGCGCCGCCACGTGGATCAGCTCGTGCCGCAGGATCGCCCGCCGGGTGACCTCGGTCAGCCGGTCCGCCGACGCCGGGCTGAACACGATCCGCTGCCCGGTGACCGTGGCGGCCTCGGGGTCGACGGCGTCCGAGATGGCGACAGCGGCGATGTCGCGTCCGTCGTGATTCGGGCCGACGAGCGCCGTGAACTCGTCCTGCGATCCCGCGACCCACACGAGCGCGCGGCCCGCCCAGTCCGAACCCCACAGCTGGGTGGCGTTGACGACGGCGGCGGGGATTTCGTCCGCCAGCCGGTCGACCATGGTGGCGTTCTCGGGATGTCCGAGCACCACCGATGTCCCGTCACCGGTGTCGACGCGGCGCGACACGACGGGTCCGAAATCCCACGGTCCGCGCCAGGTCCGTCGCTCGCCGTCCACGGTGGCGTTGTCGCTGACCAGTGCCCAGCGGTCGCCGCGCCGGGCGACGACGAGAGCCACCGGCTTGCGGGTGGGACTCTCGTCCGCGATCGCGTAGCGGAGCTGAACGGCGGGCGCCCACACCTCGTCGGCCCCGAGCGCGTCGACGAGACTCGACGGCACCGCCGTCTCTGCGCCGTCGGCGATCTCGTAGCCCCAGTCCGAGAACTCCACACCGGCAACGTTGCCCGCCCGCCGCATCTCGGCGGCCAGGAATCCCGGTGCCGCCGCCTGATCCATCAGGCCGGACAGCTGGGCCGCGTCGTTCGCCCGAACGGCCGACGCCCAGGTGTCGAGGAGCGTCTGGACGGCTGCCGCCCGCGCCTCGGCGTCGGCCTGCGCGGTGCCGACGGCTCCGTCGGCGCCCCGCTCGGTCCGGGAGAACCCGGTCAGTGCGAGTACGACGACCACGGCGAGGACGAGTCCGGCCAGTGCGGCCAGCTCCCACGGGCGCGCCTGACGGCGCGAGGTCGGATCCGTTGCGGGAGACGGGTCTGAAGCGGGCACGCCGGTGAGTGTATGAGCACGCCCGGGCGCCGCCGTCGGACGGTCGCCGTCAGTAGCGGCGCGCCCCGTAGAAGGGGAACTTCGCCATCGACTCGATCTTCACCGGAACACCGAACGTCGAGGCGTGGAGAATGTTGCCGTTTCCGGCGTACAGACCGACGTGGGACGCGTCGTTGTAGAAGAGGACGACGTCACCGGGCTGCAGGGCGTCGCGGGACACCGGGGTGCCGCCGCTGGCCTGCGCCTGACTGGACCTCGGCAGCGTCTTGCCGATCTGCTTGTACGCCCACACGACGAGTCCCGAGCAGTCGAATTCGTCCGGACCGGTGGCGCCCCACACGTACGGGTCGCCGATGCGGGTCATGCCTGCCTGCAGCGCGCTCGTACCCGAGCCGGGGGTGAGATGCGCAAGGATCGTGTTCGGGTCGAAGCCGGGCGGGAAGGGCGTCCCCGCCAGTTGGTCGCGTTCGGCGCCGGTGAGATCTCCGAATGCCTTGATCACGTCGGCGATCTGCGCCTGCAGGTCGCTCTGTTTGCGTTGCAGATCGTCGCTCACCGCTTTGGCCTGCTCGGTCGCGGACCGCGCGGAATCAGCGGACTGCTTCGACGCCTCGGCCGCCTTCGTGGCTTCCGACGTTGCCGACTGGAATTGCGCGACCTGGTTGGCGGTGTCGTTGGAGATGGCGTCCAGAGCGGACATCTGGTCCAGGAGTTGCTGCGGCGAATCGCTCACCATCACGGCGAACAGGCGATTGGTCCGTGCGCCCTGGTAGTTGGCGGTGGCGAGCTTGTTCACCACGGGCTCGAAGACGGCGACGCGCGCGTTGGCGGCGTCGAGCACACCCTGGTCTGCCGCGAGCGTGGCGTCGGCGTCGCGTTGCGCCGACTGCTTGGTCTCGAGATCGATCTGCGCGTTGTGGAGTGCCTCCGACGTCTGCTCGGACTGCCGGGACAGGTCACCGAGCTTCGTCAGCGCATCGGTCGGGTTGGTGGTGACCGGGTCTGCACCCGCCTGGATCGCCGGCAGCGACACGAGCGCCACCGACAGCACGCCGGCTGTCAGCACGCTGCCCAGGGAGCGCTTCATCTTGTGTGAGGCCACGGAAATGCGGTTCTCCGATCGTCGATCTCCACCAGCCGAGTCGGGTGTCCGGTGCGGCTCAGGGATTTCCTCGGCCGATGCGACCGTGGAGTGCCGAAGAGGTGGTGACCCCGCGTTGCCGCCCGGTTGGCGCGACAAGACTTCGCAAGGTCTCGGATAGGTTACGGAATGGCATACGTTGGTGTCCACCCATGTCACGAACGGGGTGGCGGGGACCACCCGGCGGGTGAACGACACGCTGTCTGCCTGGGGCGCAACGACATCGAGGGTGGGTTCGAATCGGAATTCGAACCCACCCTCGGTGGTCGTGCGAGATCCTACGAAGCTACCCCGTGCATCCCCGCCCTCGACTCGGTGGATGCCTCGCCTCGTGCGTGGATCAGTAGCGGCGTGCGCCGTCGAAAGGCATGGACGCGATGGGCGCCAACTTGACGGGCTGACCCTCGGTGGAGGCGTGGATCACGTTGCCGTTGCCGGCGTAGATGCCCGAGTGCGATCCGCCGTAGAAGGAGATCACGTCGCCGGGGCGGAGATCGGACTGCGACACGGGCGTGCCTGCCGCCGCCTGCGCGTAGCTGGTGCGCGGCAGGTTCAGTCCGGCCTGCTTGAACGCCCACTGCACCAGACCGGAGCAGTCGAACGAGTTGGGGCCGGCGGCGCCGTAGACGTACGGCGAGCCGAGCTTGGTCTGAGCGGCCTGAACGGCCTTGTCACCTGCACTGCTGGCGGGCGCCGGGGGCGCGGGCAGGTTCGGGACACCGGGGATCTGCGGGATGACGACACCCGGGATCTCGAAGGTTCCGACTCCGGGGATGGTGACGGGATCTGCGGCCGCGGGGGCCGCGGTAGCGGTGAGCGCTCCGAGTGCGAGCGCGCCGGCGACGACTGCCCGTCGCACATTCCGCTTGGAAACTTGTGACGCCACGAAAGGGGTACTCCGTTTCTTCCATTCATCCGCCGACCGAGTTAGCTGACGGGTTCGGGCTGGGAAGATCAGCCCTACCCACCGGTGCGTGAGGACGTCCCGGCGGGATTCACCCCAGTAGAAACTTGGGTTCCCGGTACGACCGCTCTCGCGAGTGGCCGATTAGGCGGTGACTAGCGATGCTGCCCCGGTGTTGGGGCTGCGAGACTCCGCTAGGTCTCAGGAAGGTTACGAAATGGAATACCCCGATGTCGACCGGAACACGCGGAAAGTGTCCGTTTGGGCCGATTCCGGGCTTCCGGGCGCGCGATACCCGCATTCGGTAACAACTGGATAACAGGCGGTTTGTTTCCGATCTCTTTTCGACAGCGGGAGTGGGCATTTCGCGAAGCCTCGCAACTCCCCGATTTCTTCTCGCACCGCGTTCCTGCTGTTCAACGGGGGTGCCGCGGACCGAACCAGTGGCACGCGCCGGACCCGCCGACACCGGTCCCCGCCCCGCACGAACCCCTCGTTCACGGTCGCGTGCCCGACCCTCACACCCCCCGCGACCGCCGCCCGCGAGCGACAGTGTGATCCTCGTCTCTCCGGCCTCCCCGGGCGGTTCTGTCGGTGCCCGTCCATACGCTCTGAGCCGTGAGTGTCCCCGGTGTGCCCGAACAGCTGAGATTCGACGAGCTCGACACCCCACTGCGGGACACCACGTTCGTGGTGGTCGATCTCGAGACCACCGGCGCGCGGCCGGGCGAGGACGCCATCACCGAGATCGGTGCCGTGAAGATCCGCGGCGGCGAGGTGATCGCCGAAATGGCCACTCTCGTCGACCCGGGACGGTCCATCCCGCCGCACATCGTCGAGATCACGGGCATCACCACCGCCATGGTGATCGATGCCCCGCGGATCGAGCGAGTGCTGCCGGCGTTCCTGGAGTTCGCACGCGGGGCGGTGCTGGTCGCGCACAACGCCCCGTTCGACACGGGCTTCCTCAAGGCCGCGGCGTCCGCCACCGACACCCCCTGGCCCAAGTTCACCGTGCTCTGCACCGTCAAACTGGCCCGGCGCGTCCTCAGCCGCGACGAAGCGCCGTCGGTCAAGCTGTCGTCGCTGGCCCGGCTGTTCGACGTCGGCACCACTCCGACCCACCGGGCACTCGACGACGCCCGTGCCACCGTCGACGTCCTGCACGCCCTCATCGCGAGAGTCGGCAATCAGGGAGTGCACAGTCTCACCGAGCTCGTCGACTACCTTCCCGACGTCTCTTCCCACCAGCGGGCGAAACGCGCGCTCGCCGGCCATCTCCCCCACGCTCCCGGCGTCTACCTGTTCCGCGGACCGTCCGACGAGGTCCTCTACGTGGGCACGGCGACCGATCTGCGCCGGCGGGTGCGCAACTACTTCACCGGCTCCGAGACGCGTGGCCGGATGAAGGAAATGGTGGCGTTGACCACCCGGATCGACCACGTCGAGTGCGCGCACGCGCTCGAGGCCGGCGTGCGCGAGCTCCGGCTGCTCGCCGCCCACACGCCGCCGTACAACCGGAGGTCCAAGTACCCGAAACGCGGCTGGTGGATCACGCTCACCGCGGAGGCCTTCCCCCGGCTGTCGGTGGTGCGGACCCCGACCGCCGACTCGCTCGGTCCGTTCCGGTCCCGCTCGACCGCCGTCGACGTCGCCGACGTCCTCGCCGAGTACTGCATTCTCCGCACCTGCACGAGCCGCATCCCGAAGGGAAGGGAGCACGGTGCGCAGTGCCCGCCCCGCGAGCTCGGACGCTGCCCGGCGTCCCTCCACGGCCGCGACACGGAGGGGGCTTACCGTCCCGGGCCGGAGCTCTTCCGCCAGTTCCTGCGCGGCCTGGACGACGCTCCGCTGCGCCGCATGCGTTCACGGGTGGAGGAGCTGGCCGCCGGCGAGTTGTTCGAGAACGCCGCACGCCTGCGTGATCGCACAGCGGAGGTCGTGCTCGCGTTACGCAGGATGCAGCGCCTGGCCGCCCTCACCGCCCTCGATCAGCTCGTGGCCGCTCGCCCGGCCCCGACCGGCGGCTGGGAGTTCGCGGTGATCCGTTCCGGGCGACTCGCGTCCGCGGGTTGCGCCCGGCGCGGAATCCATCCGATGCCGGTGGTCGATGCGCTCGTCCTCACCGCCGAAACCGTCGTTCCCGACGCAACTCCCCTTCGCGGCGCGTCCCCCGAGGAGGCCGGACTGCTGGCGCGCTGGCTCGACCAGGAGGACATCCGCATCGTCAGCGCCTCCTCGGGCTGGTGCGAGCCCGCACGGGGCGCCGGATCCTGGTCCGAGTGGTGCGCACTTGCGCGAGCGGGGAGCGCGTCGACACGGGACGCAGAGACCCGACCACCCGCGCCGGGTTCCGCCGACCACCGCTTAGGCTGGCGATCATGATCAACGCCATCGTCCTGATCCACGCCGAAGCCCACCGCATCCCGGAGACCGCTCAGGCCGTCGCCGACATCGAGGGCGTCGACAAGGTCTATTCCTGCGCAGGCGACGTCGACCTGATCGCGATCGTGCGGGTCCGGGACCACGCGAAGATCGCGGAGGTCGTCACCGAGGGAATCAACAAGGTGGACGGCGTCTCCCGGACGGCGACGCACATCGCGTTCCAGTCCTATTCCAGCGCCGACGTCGAAGCGGGTTTCTCGATCGGCGAATAGCTCGCCGGCTATTTGCTGGTGGCCAGACCCGACGTGAGTTCCGCCCACCGCGCGAGCAGCGTCGCGGCCGCTCCATTGTCGATCGACTGCGCCGCCGTCGAGAATCCGTCCGACAGCGCGTCTTCGAGCGTGCGGCCGCCGAGTCCCCGGAACGCCGCGATCGCCGCCGCGGCGTTGAGCAGAACCGCGTCGCGTACCGGTCCGGTCTCACCGGCGAGGAGTCGCCGCGCCACCGCCGCGTTCACGTCGGCGTCGCCGCCGCGCAGTTCGTCGAGCGACACCCGCGCGATCCCGATGTCGCGAGGGTCGAGTCGACGGGTGGTCACCGCCCCGTCCGCTACGACGTGCACGGTCGACGTGGTCGACGTCGTCAACTCGTCCAGGCCGTCGTCGCCCCGCACCACCAGCGCCGAGTTGCCGCGCTGCGCGAGCACACCGGCCACCACCGAGATCAGGCCCGGGAACGCACAGCCGATGAGGCCGGCCCGCGGACGAGCCGGATTGGTGAGCGGTCCGAGCACGTTGAAGACGGTCGGGATGCCGATCTCCTTGCGCGGCGCGCCCGCGAACCGCAAGGCGGGATGGAACACCGGCGCGAAGCAGAAGCCGATGCCGACCTCCCGGACGCAGCGCGCCACCTCGTCGGGACCGAGATTGATCTTCACCCCGAGTGCCTCGAGAACGTCCGCCCCACCGCTCTTGGACGACGCCGCCCGGTTTCCGTGCTTGACGACGCGAATGCCGGTCGCCGCGACCACGAGTGACGCCATCGTGGAGATGTTCACGGTGTTGGATCGGTCACCACCGGTTCCGACGATGTCGACGACGTCGTCGTCGACGGGGACCTTGCGCGCGTGCCCGAGCATCGAGTCCGCCAGTCCGCGCAACTCCTCCGGTGTCTCGCCCTTCATCTTCAGGGCGACACCGAACGCCGCGATCTGCGCGGACGTGGCATTGTCGGACATGATCTCGTCCATCGCCCATTTCGCCTCGTCCACCGAGAGGTCACGTCCGTCGGTGAGCGTGCCGAGGACCGACGGCCACGTGCGTGCCGGCCGCACACCGTCGTTCGTCCCCTGAGCAGTCGGGCTCTGCATCGTCGTGTCCCCTTGCACTAGTGGCGGATCCGGTCCTGGCAGCCTAGTCACCGGGCGGAACGGACTCGCGCGCCGGTTGCGTCGCGTCCCAGCCGTCGACCGAGCCACCGAGCCGCTGCGCCAGCCCGGCCATTCTCGACCGTTCCTGGGAACAGTGCAGCGCATCGAGGATCTGGACACGCTGTAACACGAGTCCGACCGTCGCACCGTCCTCGGCCGGGGATGCCGGCCCGTCCGGATCCTGCGGTCGGTAGCCGTCCTGAGCGGCGATCGACAGGGCATCGGCCACCGACGACGCGGGCAGCCGCAGATGGTGCCGCAGCACCGCTTCCGCGTCGGCATCCCACCGCGGATCCTCGGCGGCGGCGCGGTCGAGCGCGGTCGAGCACGCCTCCACGTCGTCGAAGCTCGAGGCGACGACCACGAGGTCGGGCCGATCCTGATCGAGAGGGGCCGGTTGCCGACTGCCGAACAGCCTCCGCAGCCACCCCGTACTGTTGTCACGAGAGCGCATGTCTCCACCCTTTCACGGTCCGCCACCAGGGCTGTCAGCAGGGAGAATCGGACAAGCGGGGCGCGTCGCCGCGTCGAGGGTGGACCCGGGTAGTCGTCTCTTACGACGAAGCGTCATACTTCTGTCTGTGACGAGCGCAGTAGGGACTTCAGGATCAGCAATCACCCAACGCGTGCACTCGCTGAACCGACCTAACATGGTCAGCGTTGGCACCATCGTGTGGTTGTCAAGTGAGCTCATGTTCTTCGCAGGGCTCTTCGCCATGTACTTCGTGGCGCGAGCGCAGGCGAATGGAAACTGGCCGCCGGAGCCGACCGAGCTGAATCTGTTCCTCGCGGTACCGGTGACGCTGGTGCTGATCGCCTCGTCGTTCACCTGCCAGATGGGTGTGTTCGCGGCCGAGCGCGGCGACGTCTTCGGCCTGCGCCGGTGGTACCTCCTGACCTTGGCGATGGGCACCTTCTTCGTCCTCGGGCAGGGATACGAGTACATCCACCTGGTCGAAGAAGGCACGACCATCTCGAGCAGCGTGTACGGCTCTGTCTTCTACATGACCACCGGCTTCCACGGTATGCACGTGATCGGCGGCCTCATCGCGTTCGTCTTCCTGATCGCCCGCACCAAGGTCAGCAAGTTCACGCCCGCACAGGCCACCGCCGCCATCGTCGTCTCGTACTACTGGCACTTCGTCGACATCGTGTGGATCGCCCTGTTTGCCACGATCTATTTCATCCGTTGATCAGCTGAACGCCCCAGGCAGCCCCCTGACGTCCAGTCCGTCCCGACATACCAAAGGGATACAGATGAGTTCATCCCCCCCTCCCGCATCCGACACCACAGCGTCTACCGCCAAGGCACGCCGCCAGCGGAAGCTCCGCAGGCGCGTCACGGGCGCCCTGGTCCTGATGATGGGACTGGTCAGCGCCGGTTTCCTCGCGTCCGCGTTGACACCGACCCCGCAGGTGGCGACCGCCACCGATGATCAGGCAGCACTGATCCGCGAAGGCCAGCAGTTGTACGATACCTCGTGCATCACGTGCCACGGCGCGAACCTGCAGGGTGTGCAGGACCGCGGCCCGAGCCTCATCGGTGTCGGCGAAGCCGCCGTGTACTTCCAGGTGTCGTCGGGACGTATGCCGGCATCGCGCAACGAGGCCCAGATCGAGCGCAAGCCCCTCAAGTTCGACGCCGAGCAGACGGACGCCATCGGCGCGTACGTCCAGGCCAACGGTGGCGGCCCCACGGTCATCCGTGACGAAAACGGCGAGGTCGCCCAGTCGTCCCTGCGCGGCGGCGACATCGGACGCGGCAGCGAGCTGTTCCGCCTCAACTGCGCGTCCTGCCACAACTTCACCGGGCGCGGCGGTGCGCTCTCGTCCGGCAAGTACGCGCCGGTCCTCGACCCGGCCAGCGAGCAGCAGATCTACACCGCGATGGTCACCGGCCCGCAGAACATGCCCAAGTTCTCGGACCGTCAGCTGACCCTCGAGGAAAAGAAGGACGTCATCGCCTACATCAAGTCGGCAGGCGAGACGAAGCAGCCCGGTGGCTACGGACTCGGCGGCATCGGTCCCGCCTCCGAGGGCTTGGCCATGTGGGTCATCGGAATCATCGCTGTCGTCGGTGCAGCACTGTGGATCGGAGCAAGGTCATGAGCGACGCTGGCCAGCCGGGCGGCGCCACGCCAAAGAAGTACACGGATGCAGAACTCGAGAACCTGAGCCGCGACGAACTCGTCGAGCTCGGCACCAACCTCGACCACGTCGATGTCGCGTTCCGCCGACACCGGTGGGCGGTTCCGGGGACGAAGGCCGAGAAGCGCGCCGAGCGGTCGGTCGCCTTCTGGTTCGCCCTCTCCGGCGTCTCCGCGATCGCGTTCATCGCGATCTACCTCTTCTGGCCCTGGGAGTACGCCGGCTCCGGCGAGGAGCACTACTCGGCCTACAGCCTGTACACGCCGCTGATCGGCCTCACCATGGGTCTGGCCATCCTCGGCCTCGGTGTCGGAGCGGTGCAGTTCACCAAGAAGTTCATCCCCGAAGAGGTGTCCATCCAGGACCGCCACGACGGTGGATCGTCCGAGGTCGATCGCAAGACGATCGTCGCGGAACTCGGTGACTCGTTCGACACCTCGACGCTGGGACGCCGCAAGCTCCTCAAGCGCACCCTCATCTTCGGCGGCGGTGCCCTCGGCATCATGTCCGTCATGCCCCTCGGTGGTCTGATCAAGAACCCGTGGGCCAAACGCGACGACTCCCCGCTGTGGGTCTCGGGATGGACCCCCCGCTACGCGGGCGAAACCATCTACCTGCGCCGCGACACCGGTCGCCCCGAGGACGTCGTCCTGGTCCGCCCGGAAGACCTGGACGCCGGCGCCATGGAAACGGTGTTCCCGTTCCGCGAGTCCGACCGCGGCGATCACGACGCGCTGCTCGAGGCACTGCGCGGCATCCGCAACGCGACCATGCTCATCCGCCTCCGCACGGAGGACGCGGCACGGGTCACCAAGCGCAAAGGCCAGGAGAGCTTCAACTACGGCGACTACTTCGCCTTCTCGAAGATCTGCACCCACCTCGGCTGCCCCACCTCCCTGTACGAACAGCAGACCAACCGAATCCTCTGCCCGTGCCACCAGTCGCAGTTCGATGCGCTGACCTACGGAAAGCCGATTTTCGGTCCGGCCGCTCGTGCACTTCCGCAGTTGCCTATTACAGTGAACGAAGAGGGTTTCCTAGTCACAACGGGTGACTACATCGAAGCTCTCGGCCCGGCATTTTGGGAGCGTCGACCGTGACCGACAACAAACCGTCCAGACTGAGCGCGATGGCCACCGGCCAGGCCGAGGCGATGGATTCGCGCTACCACCTCGCAGCGGGAATGCGGCGGCAGATCAACAAGGTCTTCCCCACCCACTGGTCGTTCCTGCTCGGCGAGATCGCGCTGTACAGCTTCATCATCCTGCTGATCTCCGGTGTCTACCTGACCCTGTTCTTCGACCCGTCGATGGCGCACGTCGTCTACAACGGTGCGTACGAGCCGCTGCGCGGCGTCACGATGTCCCGCGCGTACGAGACCACGCTGAACATCTCGTTCGAGGTCCGCGGCGGCCTGTTCGTCCGGCAGATCCACCACTGGGCTGCGCTGATGTTCGCGGCGTCGATCGTCGTGCACCTGCTGCGCATCTTCTTCACCGGCGCCTTCCGGCGTCCGCGCGAGGCCAACTGGGTCATCGGCTGCCTGCTGCTGATCCTGGCGATGTTCGAGGGATTCTTCGGCTACACGATCCCCGACGACCTGCTGTCCGGCACGGGCCTGCGCGCCGCGTTCTCCGGCATCACGCTGAGCATCCCGATCGCAGGCACCTGGATGCACTGGCTGATCTTCGGCGGCGACTTCCCCGGCGACCTGATCATCCCCCGCCTGTACGTCGCGCACGTCCTGCTGTTCCCGGGCATCATCCTCGCCCTGATCGCCGGTCACCTCGCGCTCGTCTGGTACCAGAAGCACACGCAGTTCCCCGGCCCCGGCCGCACGGAGAACAACGTCGTGGGTGTGCGCATCCTCCCGGTGTTCGCCGTCAAGTCGGGTGCGTTCTTCGCGATCACGTTCGGTGTACTCGCCGTGATGGGTGGCGTGCTGCAGATCAACCCGGTCTGGACCATCGGCCCCTACAACCCGTCGCAGGTGTCGGCAGGTTCGCAGCCCGACATCTACATGATGTGGACGGACGGCCTGGCCCGTCTGTGGCCGGCATGGGACATCTACCTGTTCGACCGATACACCATTCCGTCGGTGTTCGCTGTTGCGTTGATCATGGGTCTGGTGTTCACGGTGCTGATCGCCTACCCGTGGATCGAGAAGCGTCTGACCAAGGACGACGCTCACCACAACCTGCTGCAGCGTCCGCGTGACGTTCCGGTGCGTACCGCGATCGGTGCGATGGCGATTGCGTTCTACGCCGTCCTGACGATCTCCTGCATCAACGACATCATCGCGTACCACCTGAGCATCTCGCTGAACGCGATGACGTGGATCGGCCGCATCGGCATGGTGTTGCTGCCTCCGATCGCCTTCTTCGTGGCCTACCGGTTCTGCCTGGGTCTCCAGCGCAGCGACCGTGAGGTCCTCGACCACGGCATCGAGACCGGCATCATCAAGCGGATGCCGAACGGTCAGTACATCGAGATCCACCAGCCGCTCGGCCCGGTCGACGATCACGGTCACCCGATCCCGCTCGAGTACCAGGGTGCGACCGTCCCGAAGAAGATGAACAAGCTCGGATCCGCCGGCAAGCCCGGTTCCGGCAGCCTCGTCACGGCCGACCCGGTCGAGGAGAGCGTGGCTCTCGAGCACGCCCTGCACCACGGCGAGCACGAGCAGCTCACGATGCTGCGGGAGTACCAGGACCGCGCCCACGGCAACGGTTCGTCGACTTCCGGCAACGGATCGTCCGGCAACGGCGAGGCCCACTAGCCTCACCTCCGCAATTGAGCAGGGCCCCGAACCACTTCCGGTTCGGGGCTCTGCTCGTCTGTGGGCGCCGTGCCCGCTCCCCTCCCCCGCGGCTGTGTACGGAACATGAGCGCGACCGCCCCGAGTCCCAGAAGAAGTCCGAGCGCGGTGAGGATTCCGAACGGCTCGCCGAATATCACGGCCCCCCAGACAGCCGTCACCGGTGCCATCAGGAACATCAGGGCATTGACCCGGGTGACTCCACTCCGACGCAGCACGAGCCAGTACAGGCCGTAGCCGCCGAACGTGGACAGGGCGATCAGCCAGGCCACCGACCCCCAGAACGACGCCGTCGTCGGCGGAGGCACCTGTCCGGCGCATGCGGCGAGTGCGGTGAAGAGCGCGGCACTGGTCGCGCAGTGCACGGTCATGGCCACGACGGGGTCGGTGTCGGTCGGTGCGCGACTCTCCAGGAAGGTCGCGGCCACCAACGACAGCATTCCGGCGAACGGCACGAGATACGCCCACCAGGACACACCGGACGCAGCGGTGGCGTCGCCGGCGGTGACGATCACGACCCCTGCCAGTCCGAGCAGCAGCCCCCACCACTGCCGGGGCGCGACGTACTGGCCCAGCAGTGGGCCGGCCAGCACTGCGACGACCAGGGGCTGGGTGCCGTCGATCAGCGCGGTGGTGCCGGTCGAGACGCCGAGTCCGATCGCCTGGTAGACGGTCAGCAGATATCCGGTCTGCGACAGCGCGCCGACGATCACCTGACGTCCGAGCGCACGGGACCCGAGTCCCCGCCACCGGGCGCGTCCGAACAGCGCTGCTCCCAGGACGAGGGCGGCGGCGAGTGGCAGGAACCGCCAGGTCAGTACCGTCAGAGGGTCTGCATCACCGGCACCGAGTTTGGCCCCGATGAAGCCGGAGCTCCAGCACAGGACGAACATCACGGCGAGAAGCGCATTCACGACTGACCACCACCCAAGTAAACAGATCGGTATACCACCTAACTTATACCGATCTGTATACTTTTGTCATGGATTCTCTGCGACGCGTCGCGCTGACACCGGGCGCGAGACGAGCGCTGGACGCGGCAGGCCGCCTCTTCTACGAGCGGGGAATTCACGCGGTCGGTGTGGATCTCATCGCCGCCGAGGCCGGCGTCACGAAGAAGACGCTCTACGACCGTTTCGGTTCGAAGGAACAGATCGTGGTCGAGTACCTCGCCGACCGGGACGAGCGGTGGCGGGCGTTTCTCGCAGACCACCTCGACGTCGCCGGCGACTCCCCCGGACGGCGCCTGACGGCGATCTTCGACGCGTCCCGGGAGTGGGCCGCGGAGAACAGCGCGAAGGGGTGCAGCATGGTCAACGCGCACGCAGAGATCAGCGACCCGTCACATCCGGCGTATGCCGTCATCATCGGCCAGAAACGGTGGATGCTCGACCTGTTCACCGGTGTGTGCCGGGACGCGTCGGTTCGCGACCCGGAGACACTCGCACGCACGATCATGCTGCTCCACGAAGGGGCCCTGGTCTCGCACGGGTTGCAGGTGTTCCCCGAGGCGGTTCGACTCGCATCCGATCAGGCGGCGGCACTCCTCGCCGCAGCGGCGGGCCCTGTCGACTAGGCGGACGACCACGAAACGGAGGCGCCGAATCCCGGGTGGAATTCGGCGCCTCCGCCGTCTGACTGTGGGTGGAACTAGTGCTTCTCGGGCCCGACGTAGTACTCGAAGACGAGACCTGCAGCGGCCGCGAGCACCGCAACCACGGCGACCACGATCATCCACGGCTGGAAGAAGGCCATCGAGACTGCGACGAATGCGGCGGCAGCGGCGAGCAGGATCGGCCAGTAGCTACCGGGACTGAAGAAGCCCAGGTCGCCTGCGCCGTCGGCGATCTCCGCATCCTCGTAGTCCTCGGGACGGGTGTCGAGGCGACGGGCGACGAACCGGAAGTACGTTCCGATGATCAGTGTCAGTCCCGCCGACAGGCAGATGCCCGTCAGACCCGCCCACTCGATACCGGTTCGTGAAACGGCGGTGAAGACGCCGTAGACGATCGCGACGAGAATGAAGAATACCGTCAGGATCTCGAAGAGCTTGGCTTCGATCTTCATATCAGCACTTGTCCTTGGTCAGTGAGGTATCAGCAGCAGGTTCAGTTACCTTCGACACCGCTCGCCTGCTTGTAGCCGCGATCGGTGGTGAAGGGCGACGTCGACGTCGCGACCGGGGACTCGCCGATGGCCTGCAGAGCCTCCGCCGTGGTCAGATCCCGGCCGCCCTCGCTCGCCGGCTTGCGCAACTCGATGTACTGCGCGAACTTGTCGGGGCTCACGGCGCGAACCTCGAAGTTCATCATCGCGTGGAACGTGCCGCACATCTCGGCGCAGCGCCCGACGAAGGCACCTTCCTTCTCGATCTCACTGATCTGGAAGACGTTGTCGGAGTGGTTCTCCTTCGGGTTCGGGTTCACGTCGCGCTTGAACAGGAACTCCGGCACCCAGAAGGCGTGGATGACATCGGCCGAAGCCAGTTCGAACTGGATCCGCTTGCCGGTCGGCAGAACGAGGATCGGGATCTCGTTGCTCGAGCCGATCGTCTCGATCTTGTCGTAGTGCAGGTAGGACAGGTCCTGGGGGGTCTTGCCGTGGATGGGGCCGGGCTGGGCGTGCTCACCCTCGGCCTCCGCCTCGGACGCCGGTGCGGACTCGACCGCGGCCTGCGCTTCCTGATCGACGCCGTCGTACTTGCCGCCGCCCTCGCCGAGGTCGATGGAGCGGTAGCCGAACTTCCAGTTCCACTGGTACGCAGTGACATCCACCACCACGTTGGGGTTGTCCTCCTTCTCGAGGACATGGTTCTGCACGATCACCGTGAAGTAGAACAGCACGGCGATGATGACGAATGGAACCGCGGTGTACGCCAGCTCGAGCGGCACGTTGTATGCCGTCTGCCGCGGGAACTCGGGTGAGTCCTTCTTCTTACGGTGGAAGATCACCGCCCAGAAGGTGAGTCCCCACACCAGCACACCCATGACGAGGGCGGCGATGACCGACCAGGTCCACAGTTCACGCATGCGGTGCGCCTGCGGGGTTACGCCCGAAGGCCACCCGAAACGAAGCACCTCGTTGTCGATTGAACAACCCGACAGCAGCAAGGCAGCAATGCCCAAAGATACTGCCAACCCTGCCCGCCGAAGGATCCGACCTTGCGCCACGTTCACGCCTTCCTGATCGCCGCAAATTCCACTAGGGCACACCCGATGGGAAGGCCCAATTACTACGCAGCGTAGACCAAAGGTGGCGGCTCTCCATCCTCGGGTCGGGCGACGTGTCGCTGCCGGCGCCGCGACGGCGCCGCTGTTCGAGCCGGGGCACCGTCACCGGCGGCCCGAACCGGACGCTCCGGGAATCTGCGGCATACTTTCCGGCAGAGATCCCTGACCACTCCACATCGTGGAGCCTTCCAAGATTCTGAATTGAGGTACCGGACGCTGTGTGCGGACTGCTCGGGCTACTGACCTCTGGAGAAACCAGCGACAACGCCGTCTCACAGGTCGACCAGGCGATGCACTGCCTGCGGCACCGTGGGCCGGACGAGCACGGGACCTGGCACGACGACCACTTGGTCTTCGGGTTCAATCGGCTGTCGATCATCGACATCGAACACTCCCACCAGCCCCTGCGGTGGGGTCCGGCGGAGAATCCGGAACGCTATGCGCTGACGTTCAACGGCGAGATCTACAACTATCTCGAGGTTCGGGCCGAACTCGCCGAGCAGTTCGGTGCGCAGTTCGTCACAGAGGGCGACAGCGAGGCCATCGTCGCCGCCTTCCACTACTGGGGCGAGGAGGCCGTCCGTCGTCTGCGCGGCATGTTCGCGTTCGCGATCTGGGACACCGAGACGCGGGAACTGTTCATCGCGCGCGACCCGTTCGGCATCAAGCCGCTCTTCCTGGCGACGGGCACCGGCGGCACCGCTTTCGGTAGCGAGAAGAAGAGCCTGCTGGAGCTGGCGAGCCTGATCGGCATCGGCACCGAACTCGATCCGCGGGCCGTCGAGCACTACACCGTCCTTCAGTATGTGCCGGAGCCGGAGACCCTCCACAAGCAGATCCGCCGGCTCGAGTCCGGCTGCTTCGCGCGTGTGCGCCCGGGCGAAGAACCCGTGATCACCCGCTATTTCGCGCCCACGTTCCCGGTGCGTCCGTTTGCCGCGGGCACCGAGCAGGCCCGGTACCGCGAGATCGCGGAGGCGCTCGAGGATTCGGTCGCCAAGCACATGCGCGCCGACGTCACGGTCGGTTCCTTCCTGTCGGGTGGCATCGACTCGACGGCCATCGCGGCGCTCGCGATGCGCCACAATCCGAACCTGATCACGTTCACCACCGGTTTCGAGCGCGAGGGCTATTCCGAGGTCGACGTCGCGGCCGAATCCGCCGAAGCGATCGGCGCGCGCCACGTGGTGAAGGTGGTGAGCCCGTCCGAGTTCGCCGCCGCCATCCCCGAGATCGTGTGGTACCTCGACGACCCGGTCGCCGACCCCGCGCTGGTTCCGCTGTGGTTCGTGGCCAAGGAGGCGCGCAAACACGTCAAGGTCGTGCTGTCCGGTGAGGGCGCCGACGAGCTGTTCGGCGGCTACACCATCTACCGGGAGCCGATTTCACTCAAGCCCTTCGAATACCTGCCCCAGGGACTGCGGCGGGCCGCCGGGAAGCTGTCCGAGCGCATCCCCGAGGGCACCCGCGGAAAGAGCCTGCTCAACCGCGGTTCACTGACCCTGGAAGAGCGGTACTACGGCAACGCGCGCAGCTTCAACGACGCACAGTTGCGCGCCGTTCTGCGCGACTTCCGGCCGGAGTGGACGCACCGCGACGTCACCGACCCGATCTACGCGCAGTCGCAGGGGTGGGATCCGGTGGCCCGGATGCAGCACCTGGACCTGTTCACGTGGTTGCGCGGCGACATCCTCGTCAAGGCCGACAAGATGACGATGGCCAACTCGCTCGAACTGCGGGTGCCGTTCCTCGATCCCGAGGTCTTCAAGGTGGCGTCGCAGGTGCCGCTGGATCAGAAGATCACCAAGAGCACCACCAAGTACGCGCTGCGTCAGGCGCTCGAGGGCATCGTGCCCGGGCACGTGCTCCATCGGGCGAAGCTGGGCTTCCCGGTGCCGCTGCGGCACTGGCTGCGCGGCACCGAACTGTTCGACTGGGCACACGAGCAGATCGCGGCGTCGGGCACCGATCACCTGCTCGACAAGGCGGCGATCACGAAGATGCTCAACGACCACCGGGACGGCGTGTCCGACCACAGCCGACGCCTCTGGACCGTGCTGATCTTCATGGTCTGGCACGGCATCTTCGTGGAGAACCGCATCGTTCCCGAGATCGCTGAGCCGGCGTACCCGGTCTCGCTGTAGGCGCTTCGCGCCCGTGCGCCTTTCTGGTAGTTGGAGCTACCAAAAAGGCGCACGGGCGGCGGAGCCGCCTCTACGGCAGAACGGCAGCGATCTCGTCCGCGGCGGTGGAGCCGTAGGCGTCCGCGAGGCGCTTGACAGCCTCGTCGCGGTCGAACGTCCATTCCTGAGTTCCGACGGTCTCCAGCACGAGCACGGCAACCAGCGACCCCAGCTGTGCGGAGCGCTCGAAACTCAGGCCTGCGCTGTGTGCGAGGAGGAATCCGGCCCGGAATCCGTCACCGACACCGGTCGGGTCGACCTTCGCCTTCTCGGGGACGACGGCGACGCGGGTCCAGTTGCCCTCGGAGTCGACGATCTCGACGCCCTTGGAACCGAGCGTCGTGACACGGACGCCGACCTGAGCGCGGATCTCCGCTTCGGACAGTCCGGTCTTCTGCTGCAGCAGCCCCCACTCGTACTCGTTCGTGAACAGGTACTTTGCGCCGTGGATCAGCGCCGACGCCTCCTCGCCGTTCAGTCGGGCGAGCTGCTGCGACGGGTCGGCGGCGAACGGGATGTCCTGCCGGCGGCATTCCTCGGTGTGGCGGATCATCGCCTCGGGGTCGTTGGCGCCGATGAGGACCAGTTCGAGCGGTTCGGCGTCCTGCGCGATACCCGACAGCTGGATTTCGCGGGCCTCACTCATCGCACCGGGGTAGAACGACGCGATCTGCGCCATGTCCTCGTCGGTGGTGCACACGAAACGCGCGGTGTGTGCGGTGGTCGAGATCCGGACGGCGGTGCAGTCGACGCCGTTGCTCTCGAGCCACTGACGGTAGTCCGCGAAGTCGGCTCCGACAGCCCCGACCAGCAGCGGAGATCCACCGAGGACGCCCATGGCGTAGGCGATGTTGCCGCCCACTCCCCCGCGCCGGACTACGAGGTCGTCGACCAGGAAGCTCAACGAGATGTGGCTGAGCTGATCGGCGAGCAGTTGCTCGGCGAACCGGCCCGGAAACCGCATCAGGTGGTCGGTGGCGATGGAACCGGTTACCGCAATTGTCACGGGCGGATGCCTTTCGATGAGTTCGGTCGGGATTTCTCACCGTACCCCGGAGTACCACCATGATCGGTCGGCAGCACGGGGCCCGGGTACATGGAGATCGGGCACGAAAAAAGTCTGACGCGGCAGCCGGTCGGCGCCGCGTCAGACTTGTCGATTCAGTTGTACTTCGGCCCGGGACTCAGTTGAAGGAGTCGCCGCAGGCGCACGAACCGGTCGCGTTGGGGTTGTCGATGGTGAAACCCTGCTTCTCGATGGTGTCGACGAAGTCGATCGAGGCACCCTCGACGTACGGCGCGCTCATCCGGTCCACCGCGAGGGCGACGCCACCGAAGTCCACGATCAGGTCGCCGTCCAGGTTCCGGTCGTCGAAGAACAGCTGGTACCGCAGTCCTGCGCAGCCGCCGGGTTGCACGGCGATACGCAGTGCGAGGTCGTCACGACCCTCCTGATCGAGCAGCGCCTTCGCCTTGGCGGACGCGGCTTCGGTCATCTTGACGCCGTGGACGGCGGTCTCGTTCTGCACAGTCATGGGCTCTCCCTGTAGTTCGTAACAAACCCGTGAACGCTTCAACGGTACTCCGCGCCCGACTTATTCCCGGGTTCCATTCCCTGCGGCAGCGTCCGCAGATCGATCCACGTCCATGGTATCCGACGTCGCGGATTCGGGTTACTACCCTGCGGCCGCACCGTCCCACCCGCGGGCTGCGGCGGCAGCAAGGTCTCTGAGCTGCGCGTATGCGTCCGACATCGCGAGTTCGACCGACCCCGCGTGGTCCACCAGGGAAAGTGCGTCGTCGATGCCCGCGCCGTCGAGGTCCGCGGTGTCGAGCAGGACCTGCCCGGCCAGAACGAGCGTCGCGATCGACCGCCGGCGGGCGGCAGCGGCGAGCGCGATCACGAGTTTCCCGCGCAGCGACTGCTGGTCGAGGCGGCCTTCCCCGGTGATCACGAGCTGGGCGGAGGCGAGTTGCCGGTCCTGCCGGGTGCGCTGAGCGACCACGTGAGCACCGGATTCGCGGGTCGCGCCGAGGGCGAGCAGCGCGGCGCCGATGCCACCGGCGGCACCGGCTCCGGCCTCGGCGGCGACCTCCCGGGCCGTCACCCGCTGCAGTTGCCCCGCCCACGCGGCGTTCCGGTGCTCGAGGAATGCGACGGTGTCGGGGTCGGCACCTTTCTGCGGTCCGAACACGCGGGCGGCGCCGTGCTCGCCGAGCAACGGATGCTCGACGTCGGACGCGGCCACCAGTTCCACCGAGCGCAGGCGGGCGACGGCGGCGTCCGCGCTCCCGAAGCCCTGCGCGAGGGCTTCGACGAGGCCGCGGCCGCCGTCGGTGCAGCTGCTGCCGCCGAGACCGACGACGATCTTGCGCGCTCCGGCGTCGAGGGCGGCCACTACGAGTTGGCCGACACCCCGGCTGTGCGCGTCGCGGGCGGTGCGGGGCGTCGGCGGTCCGCCCAGCAGTCCGAGTCCGCAGGCCTGGGCGGATTCGAGGTAGGCGTCGGTGCCGTCGAGCAGCCAGCGTGCCGTGACGTCGGCGCCGAGGGGCCCTTCCACGACCGCGGTCCGGACGGTGCCGCCCGCGGCCGCGACCACGTCGACGAATCCGGGGCCGCCGTCGGACTGCGGCGCCTCGATGAGCTGGTCGTCCGGACGCACGGCCGACCATCCCGCCGCGATCGCGGCGGTCGCCTCGACGGCGGTCAGCGTTTCACCGAAGGAGTCCGGTGCGATCATCACTCGCATCGGCGAAGTGTATGGCGACGGGCGCGACCCGGCATTTCGATGTGAGGGCGGTTTTCCTCCCGGTGGCGTCTTCCCATACTCTGGAAGGGTGAAATTGCTACGCCGCGGTGATTCGGACAATTCAGACAAGCGGGACGTCGAGGTCGCCGAGTCGTCCACGGCCCCGGAGGCGGAGTCCGCCGAACAGGCGGGCAAGGGCCGCCCGACGCCCAAGCGACGCGACGCCGAGTCGAAGCGACGCGGACCGATCGCGCCCGCGCCCCTGACTGCGAAAGAGGCACGCGCCCGCAAGAAGGCCACCCGCGGCAGCAAGGAAGAGCGCAAGGCCGCCGCGGCGGAGCGGCGCGCCACCGCCGGTGAGCGACGCGCCCGCATGCTCGCGGGCGAGGACAAGTATCTCCTCCCCCGCGACAAGGGTCCGGTCCGCGCGTACGTCCGGGACATCGTCGACGCCCGGCGCAACCTGGTCGGCCTGTTCATGCCGCTGGCCCTGGTTCTCATCATGGCGATGTTCGTCAGCCCGGCGCTGCAGGCCATCGTGACCCTCGCCATGCTCATCATGATGATGTTCATGGCCATGGAGGGCATCTGGCTGGGCCGCAAGATCAACAATCAGGTGCGGGAGCGCTTCCCGGACACCCCGGACGGCGGCTTCAAGCTCGGGTGGTACGCGTTCGTGCGTGCATCGCAGATCCGCAAGCTGCGGGCCCCCAAGCCGCGGGTGCGCCCCGGCGATGCCATCTGACGGTCAGTTGTGGGGCGCGCGGTGCGTCTCGGCGAGCAGTCGCCCCAGCTCGGCGTCACGGTCGTACGACAGGTCGGTCATGGGATCGGCCGGTCGGAAGAAGTTGTCGCGGTAGCTTTTCCGCAGCCGCGGATGGAGTGGACCCAGGTGCCGGCCCGCGTACATCACGGCCGCATGCAGCACGAGGAGAAGTGCAACGAGGACGAGGAATTCGGTCATGGCTGAAATTTTCCGCCCATTCACTTCCCGCCAACAGTGGCGGAATTGACGTTCTTCGTCAAAATACTGCCACTCCGGTGGGTTGGTAGCGTTTCCCTCCGTGCCCACCGCCGATTCCCCGGACCCTCCGAGCCGTCCGAATGAGACTTCGCGAACATTGGTGCTCGGCGGTGCACGCTCCGGAAAATCCGCTCACGCCGAGGAACTGACCCAGGCCCTGGCCGGGACCGGCCGGGTGCGCTACGTCGCCACCAGCCACCGCGACCCCGACGACCACGACTGGGAACACCGCATCGCACAGCACCGCGATCGGCGTCCCGGCAGCTGGCTCACCGTGGAAACCGCGCACCGGCTCGACCTCGCCGACCACCTGCGGACCCCCACCGAAGCGGCGGCCACCCTCGTCGACGATCTCGGCACCTGGCTCACCGTCGAACTCGACGGCGCCGCAGCCTGGGAATCGCCGCGGGGCACCATCACCCCCCGCGCCGACGAACTCGTCGCGAGCGTCCGCGACTACCGCGGCGCGCTCGTGCTGGTGACTCCCGAGGTGGGTCTCGGCGTCATCCCCGAGACCCGGTCCGGTCGCCTGTTCCGCGACGAGATCGGCGCCCTCAACGCGCGGCTCGCCCAGGTCTGCGATCGCGTCGTCCTCGTCGTCGCCGGGCTGACCATGACCCTGAAAGATGATCCCGCACGTGAGTCGTGGGGGGCAGAAGTGTCCACTCGAACGAGAGGCCAAGCGTGACCAGCGAGTCCGTGAGCACCGACCCCGGTCGGTTCGAACCCGTCACCCCACCCGACGAAGGGGTGCGCGCACAGGCCGAGGCCCGTCAGTTGCAGCTCACCAAACCGGCCGGATCGCTCGGACGTCTCGAGACGCTCGCATGCTGGGCCGCGGCCTGCCAGGGCGTCTGCCCGCCCGTCCCCTTCGAGCGCGCGCGGGTGGTGGTGTTCGCCGGCGACCACGGAGTGGCACGAACCGGCGTCTCGGCGTATCCGCCCGAGGTGACGGCCCAGATGGTCGCCAACTTCGTCGGCGGCGGGGCAGCCGTCAACGCTCTCGCGAACCGGGCCGGCGCCAGCGTGCGCGTCGTCGACCTGTCCGTGGACGGCGACACGGATCCGTCGGTGTCCGCGTTCAAGATTCGCCGCTCGTCGGGGGCGATCGACCGCGAGGACGCGCTCACACACGAGGAGACATTAAAGGCCATCGAGGCCGGGCGATCGATCGCCGACTCCGAAATCGATTCCGGCGCAGACCTGTTGATCGCCGGCGACATGGGAATCGGCAACACCACGCCGGCCACCGTTCTCATTGCCGCACTGACGGACACCGAACCGGTGGCGGCGGTCGGCCGGGGCACGGGTGTCGACGACGCCGGCTGGATCCGGAAGACGGCGGCGATCCGCGACGCGATGCGCCGCGCCCGGCCGGTGGTCCGGGACACGGTGGCGCTCCTGCGTACGGTGTCGGGCGCCGACCTCGCCGCGATGGCCGGCTTCCTCGCCCAGGCCTCCGCCCGCAAGACCCCGGTGATCCTCGACGGCGTCGTCGTGACCGCGGCCGCGATGGTCGCGGAGGAACTCGCGCACGGCGCCCGCGCGTGGTGGCTGGCCGGCCACCGTTCCACCGAACCGGCCCACACGATCGCGCTGAAGCACCTGCAGCTCGACCCCCTCCTCGAACTCGACATGCGGCTCGGCGAGGGGTCCGGCGCCGTCACCGCGCTGCCGATCCTGCAGGGCGCCGTCGCGACGCTCGCGGAGATGGCGACGTTCGCGGAGGCCGGAGTCAGCACCCGCGACGCCGAGGACGGCGAGGGCACCGAGACCGGCTCCGCCGCCGATACCGCGGGCTGACCGTGTCGGGCGTGGTGCTCGCGTTCTCCTGGCTGACGGTCCTCCCCCTGCGCGGACCGGATTCCGTGGACCGTGCGGCGGGTCGCCGCGCGATCCGGGCGGCGCCGGTCACCGGGATCGCGCTGGGAGTCCTGGCCGCGGGAATGCTGTGGGCGCTCGTGTCCGCCGGTCTCGACCCCGCCCTCGCCGGCCTGGTGACGGTGGGTGCACACGCCCTCGCCACCCGGGGCATGCACGTCGACGGTCTGTCCGACACCGTCGACGGGCTCGGCTGTTACGGGCCGCCGGAGCGGGCGCGGGCAGTGATGCACAGCGGCGGCGCGGGCCCGTTCGGGGTGTGCGCCCTGGTGATCTGCCTGGGTGCGCAGGGGCTGGCGTTCGGATCTCTTGCCGCCGCAGGACAATTCGCGTGCGTGGCCGTCGCCGTGGCGGCCGGGCGGGTGGCGGTCGTCTTCGCCTGCCGGCGGGGAATTCCCGCGTCGTCGACGGAAGGATTCGGCGCACTGGTCGCCGAAACCCAGTCACCGTGGACCGGCATCGCCTGGACCGTTCCGCTCCTCGCGGCGGCCGCGTGGTGCACCTCGCCATGGTGGCAGGGACCGGTCGTCGCGGCGGTCGCGCTGACGCTCACCGCACTGCTGGTGGCCCACTGCGTCCGGCGATTCGCCGGCCTGAACGGCGACGTGCTCGGCGCTGCGCTCGAGATCACCGTCACCGTCTCGGCGATCGGTCTCGCTTTCTGAGCGACCGCCGAAACCGAGCTCAGCGCAGTTTGGTCATCCAGCCGTGGGTGTCGGCGAACGTTCCCCGCTGAATACCGGTCAGCGTGTCGCGCAGGGCCATGGTCACCTCGCCGGGCTCGCCGTCGGCGACCGTGAATTCACCCTCGGCCGACTTGACCCGGCCGACGGGCGTGATGACCGCCGCGGTACCGCACGCGAACACCTCGGTGATCTCACCCGACTTGGTCTTGGTGCGCCATTCGTCGGTGCTGATCCGACGCTCCTCCACCGCGAAACCGGCGTCGGTCGCGAGGGTCAGTAGCGAGTTGCGGGTGATCCCCGGCAGCAGCGACCCGGACAGGGACGGTGTCACGAGGCGGGCGTCGGGGCCGGAGCCGAACACGAAGAAGAGGTTCATGCCGCCCATCTCCTCCACGTACGACCGCTCGATGGCGTCGAGCCACACCACCTGGTCGCATCCCTCGTCGGCGGCCTGCGCCTGCGCGAGAAGCGAGGCCGCGTAGTTGCCGGCGAACTTGGCGGCTCCGGTGCCACCGGGTGCGGCGCGCACGTATTCCGTCGACAGCCACACGCTGACCGGCTTCACTCCACGCGGGAAGTAGGCGCCGGCGGGCGAGGCGATCAGCAGGTAGCGGTACTCGTCGGCCGGACGCACACCGAGACCGGCCTCGGTGGAGAACATGAACGGGCGGAGGTACAGCGCGTCCTCGCCGCCGGCGGCGGGCACCCATTCGTGGTCCAGCTCGAGCAGTTCGGTGATCGACTTGACGAACAACTCCTCCGGCAGCTCCGGCATCGCGAGACGGCGAGCCGACGTCGCAAGTCGTTCGGCGTTCGCCTCGAGGCGGAACGTCGAGATGCCGCCGTCGGGCTGCCGGTACGCCTTCAGCCCCTCGAAGATGGCCTGTCCGTAGTGCAGCACCATCGCGGCGGGGTCGAGCTGGAGCGGCCCGTACGGTTCCACCTTGGCGTCGTGCCAGCCGAGCTCCGTGGAGTAGGTGATCGACACCATGTGGTCCGTGAAGTACCGGCCGAATCCGGGCGCCGCCAGTATCTCTCGCCGTACCTCGTCGGAGGTGAGGGCGGGATGCGGGACGCGAACGAACTCGGTGACACCTGTCATGCCCGTGATCTTATCGAACGCCTTCCGCCGCCCCACGGCCGACAGGTCGTCCGCGACAGGGGCTTACTTGGTGTTGATCTCCACGAACGGCGGAGACACCACCTCGGCGCGCAGCGAGCGCCCCCGGACGTCCACGGAGATCTCGTCTCCGGCCGACACCCCGGCTCCGGAGTCGAGCAGCGCCAATGCGATCCCGACCTTGAGCGTGGGCGAGAACGTGCCCGACGTGGTCTCGCCGATCGACTCGCCGTCGCGCACCACGGTCTGACCGGCACGGAGAACCCCGCGGTCCAGCGCCTTGATGCCCCACAGCTTGCGCGCCGGGCCGGACTCCTTCTCGTCGGTGAGCGTCTCCTTGCCCCAGAACTTCGGCTTCTTCCACCCGATCGCCCAGCCGCATCGCGCCTCGAGCGGGGAGATCTCCAGCGACAGTTCGTGCCCGTGCAACGGGTATCCCATCTCGGTGCGCAGCGTGTCCCGGGCACCGAGACCGGCGACCTGGCCGCCGTGTGCGCGGACCTGCTCGACCGCGGCCCGGAACAGCTTCTCACTGTCCTCCCAGCGCGGCAGCAGTTCGAACCCGACCTCGCCGGTGTACCCGCTGCGGCACACGCGGACGGGAACCCCGTCCCACGTGGCGTCCGCGAAGGCCATGTACTCGATGTCGGTGGGCAGGCCGAGCGCGGTGAGCACGTCCGCCGACTTCGGGCCCTGCACGGCGATCACACCGAAGTCCCGGTGCTGGTTGTCCACCGTGACGCCCTCGGGCGCCGTGGCGGCCAGTGCCGCGACCACGTCGGCGGTGTTGGCAGCGTTCGGGACGAGGAACACCTCGTCGGGGCTCACGTAATAGGCGATCAGATCGTCGATCACTCCGCCCGACGGCGTGCAGCAGAGCGTGTACTGCGCCTTGCCGGGACCGATCTTGTCGAGATCGTTGGTCAGCGCCGAGTTGACGAAGGCGGCCGCGCCGCTGCCCCGCACGAGGGCCTTGCCGAGGTGGCTGACGTCGAACACCCCCACCGACTCGCGCACCGCGGTGTGTTCGGCGACGACACCGGCGTACGAGACAGGCATCTCCCAGCCGCCGAAGGGAGCGAACGTGGCCCCGAGTTCGACGTGAACGGCATGGACGGGACCTTGCGACAACTGCTCCTCGGTCATGGGCCTCAACTTATCCGACCCCCGGGCGCACCGGGTAGGCGACGGCGGACGAGCACTACCATCGGGACGGACGTCGACCATCCGACACCACCCGATCCCGAACCGCTGCAGGAGAGACACCGTGAGCACTCACACAGCCCGACCCCTCGGACCACAACTCGCCCTGGCCGGCACCGTCGGCAAGCGGGTGGACGTGTTGGTGATCGGGCTGACGTCGAGCTCGGACGGCCCCGAAATCGCGCTCGGCGACGGCATCGTCGACGAATCGGTACTGACCGATCTGCTCGACACGCTCGTCTCGGTGGGGGCCTCCGGCAAGGCGGAGGAGACGACCCGCATCCCGGCACCCGACACGCTTCCGGTCGACAGCGTGCTCGCCGTCGGCCTCGGTTCGGCCGAGAAGCTCGACGCCGAGCAGATCCGCAAGTCCGCGGGCGCAGCAGCGCGTTCACTCAGTGGCGTCGGCACCGTCGCGACCACCCTGTCCGTACTCGATCTCGGTGCGGCAGCCGAAGGTTTCGCCCTCGGCGCGTACCGGTTCACCGAATTCAAGTCCGCGAAATCCGCTCCCGGCCCGGACGCACAGCCCGTCTCGCGGGTGGAGCTGCTGGTGTCGTCGCCGCGTGCCAAGGAGTCGAAGGAGACCCTCGCACGCTCCGCGGCGATCGCCGAAGCCGTCGCCACCGCGCGCGAATTCGTCAACACTCCCCCGAGCCACCTCTTCCCCGCCGAATTCGCGGACCGCGCAAAGACTCTCGGCACCGACGCCGGACTGAAGGTCGAGGTCCTCGACGAGAAGGCGCTCGAAAAGAACGGGTACGGCGGCATCCTCGGGGTGGGCAAGGGCTCGTCCCGGCTCCCGCGGCTCGTCCGGCTGAGCTACTCCGCCAAGAAGCGGAACGCCCCCAAGGTCGCGCTCGTCGGCAAGGGCATCACGTTCGACACCGGCGGCATCTCCATCAAGCCCGCCGCCGGCATGGAGAACATGACGTCCGACATGGGCGGCGCCGCAGCCGTTGTCGCCACCGTGGTCCTCGCCGCCAAGCTCGGTCTGCAGGTCGAGGTCACCGCCACCGTCCCGATGGCCGAGAACATGCCGTCGTCCACCGCGCAGCGTCCCGGCGACGTCCTCACCCAGTACGGCGGAACGACGGTGGAGGTCATCAACACCGACGCGGAGGGACGCCTCGTCCTCGCCGACGCCATCGTCCGCGCGTGCGAGGACGACCCCGACTACCTCATCGACACCGCGACCCTCACCGGCGCGCAGATGGTGGCGCTGGGCAACCGGACGCCCGGTGTCATGGGCACCGACGAGTTCCGCGACCGCGTCGCCGCCATCTCCCAGGCGACCGGTGAGAACGCGTGGGCCATGCCGATGCCCGCCGAACTGCGCTCGGACCTCGATTCGAAGGTCGCCGACCTCGCCAACGTCACCAACCACCGCTGGGGCGGCATGCTCGCGGCGGCCCTGTACCTGAAGGAGTTCGTCGCGGACGGCGTCCAATGGGCGCACATCGACGTCGCCGGACCGGCCTACAACTCGTCGGGACCGTGGGGATACACCGGCCGCGGCGGCACCGGCGTGCCCGTGCGCACCATGATCTCGGTGATCGAGGACATCGCCGCCAACGGGTAGGCCCTTCGGGCCCGTGCGCCTTTCTGGCTGTTCCCGCTACCAGAAAGGCGCACGGGCGGCGAAGCCGCCTACAGGTCGCGCTCGCGCTCCCGTTTCCGCTCGATGCGGCGCCGCGCGTCGTGGTCACGCATCCGCTGGGGGTAGCCGGTCTTGCGGACGTCGTACACGGGTATGCGGAGATCCTCACCGAGTTTGCGGGCGCCGCGTTCGCCGCCCACCCGGCGCCGGGTCCACTCGCCGTCCGCCGCGACGAGCACGACAGTGACTTCCGTCACCGTCGTCTGAGGTTCCACGTAGGCCTCCACACCGAGGTGTGTGCGAGTCCAGTTCGCGAGATACGCGGCATCTTCCGGGGACGCCTGAGATCGGCCGGACCGAGGCCGCGAGAATCGGTCGAACAACCCCACGTCGAGCCTCCTCGAGTGCGTGCGCCGGACGCCGCCGGCGACTGTCCTCCAAGTTTGCCAGCGAACCTCCGGTTTCCGCCGCACACGAAAACTACTGGCCGGTAGCGATTACGTCGCGACACACCGGAGTCCCCGACGGGTGCCCCTCGGCGGACACGCCGGTCGGATCAATGGAAAGATGTGGAGCGCCGACACAGCGAGTGGGTGACGACGAATCGGAATTACCTGCAAGTAGACGCAAGACACGTGCATCTCGAGCACAATGGTTCACGACCACAAGTCGACAAAATTCAACAACCCGAACACAACTGTCGAGGAGTCAAAAGACATGGCCTTCTCCGTCCAGATGCCAGCGCTTGGTGAGAGTGTCACCGAGGGAACTGTCACGCGGTGGCTCAAGCAGGAAGGAGACACGGTCGAAGTTGACGAACCCTTGCTCGAAGTCTCCACGGACAAGGTGGACACGGAAATCCCGTCTCCCGTGGCCGGCGTTCTCAGCAAGATCGTTGCTCAGGAAGACGACACCGTGGAAATCGGTGGCGAGCTTGCCGTGATCGGCGACGCCGGTGAGGCTCCTGCCGCCGACTCCGCTCCCGCACCCGCCGCCGAAGAGCCCGCCGCCGAGCCGGCTCCCGCCGCGGAGGCACCGGCCGCCGAGCCTGCGCCCGCAGCGTCCGGCAACGGTTCCGCCGAGGGCACCGCCGTGAAGATGCCCGAACTGGGCGAGTCCGTCACCGAGGGCACCGTCACCCGCTGGCTCAAGGCCGTCGGCGACGAGGTCGCCGTGGACGAGCCGCTCGTCGAGGTGTCCACCGACAAGGTCGACACGGAGATCCCGTCCCCCGTCGCCGGTACGCTTCTCGAGATCAGCGCCGAGGAAGACGACACCATCGCCGTCGGCGGTCAGCTCGCCGTCATCGGTTCGGGTGCGCCCGCCGCCAAGCCGGCCGCGGCACCGAAGCCCGAGCCGACCCCCGAGCCCGCGAAGCCCGCTCCGGCCCCGGAGCCGGCGAAGCCCGCGCCTGCCAAGAGTGCCCCGGCCCCGGCCGCCGCTCCGGCAGCGTCCGCGCCGGCTCCCGCAGCCGCCGCACCCGCTCCCGCGGCCACCTCGGGTGACAGCACCCCGTACGTCACCCCGCTGGTGCGCAAGCTCGCTGCGGACAACAGCGTCGACCTGTCCTCGGTGACGGGCACCGGAGTCGGTGGCCGCATCCGTAAGCAGGACGTCCTCGCCGCCGCCGAGGCCAAGAAGGCACCGGCCGCCGCTGCCGCGCCTGCCGCCGCACCGGCCGCCGCCGCTGCTCCCGCAGCCGCCTCCGCCGGGGTCCGCCCCGAACTGGCGCACCTGCGCGGAACCACGCAGAAGGCCAACCGGATTCGTCAGATCACCGCCACGAAGACGCGGGAGTCGCTGCAGACCACGGCGCAGCTCACCCAGACCTTCGAGATCGACGTCACCAAGATCGCGGCCCTGCGCGCGCAGGCCAAGAACACCTTCCTCGAGCGCGAGGGCGTCAAGCTCACGTTCCTCCCGTTCTTCGCGAAGGCCGTCGTCGAGGCGCTGAAGTCGCACCCGAACGTCAACGCCAGCTACGACGAGGCGAACAAGCAGATCACCTACTACGACGCCGAGCACCTGGGCATCGCGGTCGACACCGACCAGGGCCTGCTGTCTCCCGTGATCCACAACGCCGGCGACCTGTCGCTGGCCGGGCTGGCCCGCGCCATCGCGGACATCGCCAAGCGCGCCCGCTCCGGTGGGCTCAAGCCGGACGAGCTGTCCGGTGGCACGTTCACGATCACGAACATCGGCAGCCAGGGCGCCCTGTTCGACACCCCGATCCTCGTGCCCCCGCAGGCCGCGATGCTCGGAACCGGCGCGATCGTCAAGCGTCCCGTGGTCGTGACCGACGAGTCCGGCAGTGAAAGCATCGGCGTCCGCTCGATGTGCTACCTGCCGCTCACCTACGATCACCGCCTCGTCGACGGTGCCGACGCCGGCCGCTTCTTGACCACGATCAAGCAGCGTCTGGAGCAAGGAGCGTTCGAGGCCGACCTCGGCCTCTGATCCGTCACCGGACTTCGAGCCGAACGTAGTTTCGCAGGGGCACCATTTCCAGCAGGGATGGTGCCCCTGCGCTGTGAAGGAGGCTGTTGCACATGCGAGTGGTCATCGCCGGTTCCTCCGGGCTGATTGGCACCGCTCTCGTCTCGTCTCTCCGCGGCGACGGTCACGACGTCGTCCGCCTCGTCCGCCGGTCGTCCGCGGGTCCCGACGAGTCGCGCTGGGATCCGCAGAAGGATCGGATCGACACGGGGATCCTCGCGGACGCCGACGCGGTCGTGAATCTGTGCGGCGTCGGGGTCGGCGACAAACGCTGGACCGGGGCGTACAAGCAACTGATCCGGGACAGCCGCATCGCCGCCACCGACGTCCTCGCCGAGGGCGTCACCGAGGCCGCGGTGCCCGTGTTCGTGAATGCAAGCGCAGTCGGCTACTACGGCGACACCGGAGACCGGATCGTCGACGAGACCTCGCCCTCCGGGACGGGTTTCCTCGCGGACACCTGCCGCGACTGGGAGGCCGCGACAGCCCCCGCCGACACCTCAAAGGTCCGGACGGTTCTGCTGCGGAGCGGTATGGTCCTCTCCCCCCACGGCGGCCTGCTCGGCAGGCTGAAGACGCTGTACTCGTTCGGGCTCGGCGGCCGGCTCGGCAACGGCCGCCAGTACCTGTCGTGGATCTCGCTGGAGGACGAGGTCGATGCGATCAAGTTCGTCCTCACCCGCGACGACGTCGCCGGTCCCGTGAACGTCACCGGCCCGGCGCCCGTCACCAACGCCCAGTTCAACGGCGCGGTCGCGCGGACGCTGCACCGCCCCGCGCCGTGGATCGTTCCCGGGTTTGCGCTCAGCGCGCTGGTCGGAGAGTTTGCGCAGGAAGGCATCCTGGCCGGACAGCGCGCGATACCCACGGTGCTCGAGAATTCGGGATTCCGGTTCCGGCACAACACCATCAGGGAAGCGCTCGACGCCGCCCTCGTGCGGTGACCCAGGTCGTGACGGTGCGGCCGGTGCCCGGGCGTAACCTCTAGCGCATGAGCAGCGCGACACAATCCGCCCGTTTCAGCCCATCCCCGATTTCCATCGAATACCTCGGCACGATCGGGTACGTCGACGCCTGGGATCGACAGCGCGAGCTGGCGGCCGAACGCGCCGAGAACGTGGGTACCGACACGCTGCTCCTGCTCGAACACCCGGCCGTCTACACCGCGGGGCGTCGGACCGAACCCGAGGACCGTCCGACCGACGGCACTCCCGTCATCGACGTCGACCGCGGCGGGAAGATCACGTGGCACGGTCCGGGACAGCTGGTGGGCTACCCGATCGTCAAGCTGGCCGAACCGGTCGACGTCGTGCGGTACGTGCGCCGGCTCGAGCAGGCGCTGATCACCGTGTGCACCGACCTCGGCATCGACTGCGGCCGGGTCGACGGCCGCTCCGGTGTATGGCTGCCGGCGTCCCTGAACAACGGGCAGTGGCTGCCCGAGCGCAAGGTGGCGGCCATCGGGGTGCGCGTACAGCGCGGTGTCGCACTGCACGGCTTCTCACTCAACTGCAATTCCGTTCTCACGGGGTTCGACGCGATCATCCCGTGCGGTATCCGCGACGCCGGGGTCACGTCGCTGTCGCAGGAACTGGGCCGCGACGTCACGGTCGAGGAGGTCACCCCCGCTGTCACGGCGGCCGTCGTCACCGCGCTCGACGGCGAACTTCCGGTGACCGAACACGACATCGAGCGGGTCACGTTCGACTCCGCCACCGCCGGGACGACGTCCTCCGCGCCCACATTCACTACTGTTCAGTACGGTTGACCTCTGCTCCCCGGCCCGCCGGGTGCGACGGGCCGGGCGTACCATCGTCTCCGTGACTGTGGCCCCAGAAGGACGCAAATTGCTCCGCCTCGAGATCCGAAATGCGGAGACTCCGATCGAACGCAAACCGAACTGGATCAAGACGAGAGCGAAGATGGGCCCGGAATACTCCGAGCTCAAAAGCCTCGTCAAGCGCGAGGGTTTGCACACCGTCTGCGAAGAAGCCGGCTGCCCCAACATCTACGAATGCTGGGAAGACCGCGAGGCGACGTTCCTCATCGGCGGTGAACAATGCACCCGCCGCTGCGACTTCTGCCAGATCGACACCGGCAAACCCGACGACCTCGACCGCGACGAACCCCGCCGCGTCGCCGAGTCCGTCCAGGCGATGGGACTCCGGTACTCCACCATCACCGGCGTCGCCCGCGACGACCTCCCCGACGGCGGCGCCTGGCTCTACGCCGAAACCGTCCGCCTGATCCACCAGCTCAACCCCGGCACCGGCGTCGAACTGCTCATCCCCGACTTCAACGCCAAACCCGACCAGCTCGCCGAGGTGTTCTCCACCCGCCCCGAGGTGCTCGCCCACAACGTCGAAACCGTCCCCCGCATCTTCAAGCGGATCCGGCCCGCGTTCCGCTACCAGCGCAGCCTCGACGTGATCACCGCCGCCCGCGAAGACAACCTCGTCACCAAGTCCAACCTCATCCTCGGCATGGGCGAAACCCCCGACGAGGTGACCCAGGCGTTGCACGACCTGCACGACGCCGGCTGCGACATCATCACCATCACCCAGTACCTGCGCCCCTCCCCCCGCCACCACCCCGTCGAACGGTGGGTCAAGCCCGAGGAGTTCGTCGAGCACTCCACGACCGCCGAGGAGATCGGGTTCGCCGGCGTCATGGCCGGACCCCTCGTCCGCTCCTCCTACCGCGCCGGCCGCCTCTACGCGCAGGCGATGGCCCACCACGGCCGTGAATTGCCTGCAGGACAGGCACATCTCACCGAAAGCGGCGATGCGTCACAGGAAGCAAGTTCCCTCATGGCGCGGCTCGCCCGCTGACCTCGACGCGTGCGCGGTGGTCGACACCGGACGGGTCATCACCGCGCACAGCCAGGGACGTATCCTGAAGAGCATGGCGAACGGCAGTAAATCCGGTAAAGCGGGCAAACCCAGTAAAGAAGCAAAGGCAGCCGCCAAGGCAGCCCGCAGGCAGGCGTCGAAGGAACGCAGAACTCAGCTCTGGCAGGCGTTCCAGATGCAGCGCAAGGAAGACAAGCTGCTGTTGCCGCTCATGCTCGGCACGCTCATCGGACTCGCGGTGGTGTTCTTCCTCGTCGGTCTGATCTGGGGCCTCCAGTGGTTCCTCCTCCCGATCGGTCTCCTCCTCGGCGTGCTCGGGGCCTTCATCATCTTCGGACGGCGCGTCCAGAAGACGGTGTACGGCAAGGCCGAGGGCCAGGCAGGCGCGGCCGCCTGGGCGCTCGACAACATGCAGGGCTCCTGGCGCGTGACCAGCGCGATCGCGGGCACCACGCAGCTCGACGCCGTTCACCGCGTGATCGGACGACCCGGCGTCATCCTTGTCGCCGAGGGATCGCCGCAACGCGTGAAGTCGCTCCTGGCCCAGGAGAAGAAGAAGACGGCGCGCCTCGTCGGCGACACCCCGATCTACGACATCGTCATCGGCAACGACGAGGGACAGGTCCCGCTGTCTCAGCTGCAGAAGCATCTGAACAAGCTCCCGAAGAACATCGACACCAAGCGGATGGACGCCATCGAGTCGCGGCTCGCGGCGCTCAGCAGCCGCGGTGGCGGCGCCGCACTGCCCAAGGGTCCGATGCCCGGCGGCGCGAAGATGCGTGGCGTGCAGCGCACCATCCGTCGTCGCTAGAAGCCTGTCGCCCCCTACTCCGCCCGATGTCGATCCCCGACATCGGGCGGAAGACGTTCTGCGGGGTCAGCGCGTGCGGATCAGGGCGGTGCCGGTGGCCCGGTCCTGCATACCTCGACCGTCGATGTCCGTGATGGTCCCGGGCACGACGAACACGAGCAGCGCCTGACGCACCAGGGCCCGGACGAAGCCGACACGGGCGGGTCCGTCCACCCGCGCCACCTGCATGCCGAGAAACAGCTGCCCCGGTGTGAAGGAGAACAGCGACACCGTCACAACACCGACGACGAACCAGACCAGCAGCGTGAAGGTCGAGAACGGACCCTCGAAGAAGTTGTCGCCGATGATCAGTGCCGCGACGCCCGCCGACGACACCCAGTCGATCATCAGAGCGGCGAGACGGCGTCCCGTGCTCGCGAGGGAACCGGGACCTTCCGCCTGCAAACCGAGGCGCTCGCCCCGGAAGGACTGCTTCGTCTCGTCCGCGCCGTTCGGCAGTGCAGCCGAAGGTCCGGAAAGCCAAGAACCGGTGATACGTGCCATGCTGTCCAGGATAGGCGTCGCCTCTCTGAGGACCTCACACCGGAGCTTTGGGCTGTGTGCGCAGTCACAGCCGGTGCAAAAGCCCAGGAAGATTCGACGCGTAACACGGGCGAAACAAAAGGTTGACCAGCGGGCAACACCAAGTCCTTACCGTCTGGCTCGACGAATTCGCCAATATCCACTTGGCTGAAGCGACTTAAGGAGCACAAGCGTGGCGTTCACCACGGCCGAAGAGGTCATCAAGTTCATCAAGGACGAGAACGTCGAATATGTCGACATCCGGTTCAGCGACCTGCCGGGCGTGCAGCAGCACTTCTCGATCCCGGCGTCCGCGTTCAACCAGGACGTGTTCGAGGACGGCCTCGCGTTCGACGGTTCGTCCGTCCGCGGCTTCCAGTCGATCCACGAGTCGGACATGATGCTCCTCCCCGACGTCGCCACCGCCCAGATCGACCCGTTCCGCGCGGCAAAGACGCTGAACATCAACTTCTTCGTGCACGACCCGTTCACGCGTGAGTCCTACAGCCGCGACCCGCGTAATGTCGCGCGCAAGGCCGAGGAGTACCTGAAGTCGACCGGCATCGCCGACACCGCCTTCTTCGGCGCCGAGGCCGAGTTCTACATCTTCGACTCGGTCCGCTACGACTCCGGCATCAACGGCGCGTTCTACGAGCTCGACTCCATCTCGGGTTCCTGGAACACCGGCAACGACGTGAACGCCGACGGCAGCCCCAACCTGGGCTACAAGGTCCGCCCCAAGGGTGGATACTTCCCCGTCGCTCCGTACGACCACTACGTCGACCTGCGCGACGAGATCTCCACCAACCTGCAGAACGCGGGCTTCGAGCTCGAGCGCGGCCACCACGAGGTGGGCACCGGCGGCCAGCAGGAGATCAACTACAAGTTCAACACGCTGCTCGCGGCCGCAGACGACCTGCAGCTGTTCAAGTACATCGTGAAGAACACCGCCTGGCAGCACGGCAAGTCGGCCACCTTCATGCCGAAGCCGCTGTTCGGCGACAACGGCTCGGGCATGCACGTCCACCAGTCGCTGTGGAAGGACGGCAAGCCGCTGTTCCATGACGAGGCCGGCTACGCGGGTCTGTCCGACATGGCGCGTCACTACATCGGCGGCATCCTGCACCACGCACCGTCTCTGCTGGCGTTCACCAACCCGACGGTCAACTCGTACCACCGTCTGGTGCCGGGCTACGAAGCCCCGATCAACCTCGTGTACAGCCAGCGCAACCGCTCGGCGGCCGTGCGTATCCCGATCACCGGCAACAACCCGAAGGCCAAGCGCCTCGAGTTCCGCGCCCCCGACTCCTCGGGTAACCCCTACCTGAACTTCGCGGCGCAGATGATGGCCGGCCTGGACGGCATCAAGAACAAGATCGAGCCGCAGGCTCCCGTCGACAAGGACCTCTACGAGCTCCCGCCGGAGGAGGCCCGCAACATCCCGCAGGCTCCCACCAACCTGTCGGCCGTCATCGATCGCCTCGAGGCAGATCACGACTACCTCACCGAGGGCGGCGTGTTCACGTCCGACCTGATCGAGACGTGGATCTCGCTCAAGCGTGAGCAGGAAATCGCTCCGGTCAACCTGCGTCCGCACCCGTACGAGTTCCAGCTGTACTACGACGTGTAAGTCGTCCGCAGCCACTGACCTGCGTCGGGGTGTTCGGTAGAGCGCCCCGGTCCGCAGTCGGTACGCAGTAGCTTCAGTCGAGCCCATCCGCGCCGCGATCACGACACCGATCGCGGGCGCGGGTGGGCTCTTCTGCGTCCGGCCACAGGTCACCGGCCGCGGGTCGATGCGGTCGAACCTTCCTACTCGTCGCCCTGCCGGCGCACCATCTCGGTGATCCAGATCGGCGCGAACGGAGATGTGCAGCCCGGGGAAGTCGGGTAGTCCTTCAGCACCTCCAGGCGCTCACCGATGTCGAGTGCGCGGGCGCGGTGCTCGGCGTCCTCGATCCCGATCTGAGCCAGGCAGTGGTTCATCGCCCACTGCAGGCGATCCGGAGCGTCTTTCATCTCCGCCTCGATGACGTCGAGCAGTCCCGCGAGGTCGAGGCCCTCGGGCTTCTTCGCCACGCGTTCGGTGGTCAACGCCCAGCCGGCACTCGCGACCACTGGATCCGGATCGGCAAACCACGCCAGGCGCAGCTCCTCGGAGTGCGGGTTCTTCTTCACCACGTAGTTCACGAGCCAGTCGTGCACCTTGGGTGCGCGCGCCTCGCGCACCATGACGTCCAACTCGTCCCGCTCGAACGCCTTCGGGCGGCAGATCAGGATCGCCAGCAGTCTCGCCGCGGTGTCACCCGTCTCCCACAGCCGGCACGCGAGTTCCTGCTGTGTCTTCAGCCTCTTCGCGAGCGCGCGCAGCTTGCCGAGGTTCACACCGTGATCGTCACCGTGCTTCTCGTTCACTTCGCGCGCCTTCGAGTCCTCGAGCTCGGCCAGCTCGGCCATCACCTCGGCCACCGTCGTCTCGGTCAGCGCCGTCTCGGCCACCTCAGCCTCCTGTCCGTCACATGGGAGATTCAGCCTACGACGGAAGCCTGCCTCCGTCGTTTCGTGTGTTACTCCCCTACCGCGCGGTCCGGAACCCACCCGAGCGCCGTGGGTCGCGTCGTATGATCCAGGGAACCGACCGCCCGGACCGTTGCGGAACGTGCGGTCGAAGCCTTTCGGGATACTTGCTCCGTTCTCCAGCCCCCTCGGGTCGAGAAGCAGGTGGTGCGGGATGTCAGTGCCCACGACGCCGTCCGGCGTGCCGGTTCCGCGCCGTGTCGTGGTCATTCTGCTGCTGGTGATTCCGCTCAGCCAGATCCCGCTCGACATCTACACCCCGGCGTTGCCGCAGATGGTGCTCGATCTGGACGCGTCCGCAGCCGTGGTGCAGAACACGGTGACGGCCTACATGCTGGGGATGAGTCTGGCGTTCATTCCGGTCGGACTGATCGCGGATGCGGTGGGCCGCAAACGGACTCTGCTGACCTGCCTGGCGATCCTCGTCGTCACCAGCGTGGGATGCGCACTCGTGCAGAACATCACACTCCTGCTCGGTCTGAGATTCGTGCAGGGTATCGGTGGGTGCGCGTGCCTCGTCCTCGCCTACGCGATCGCCGCCGACTGCTACCGCGGTGCCCGGCTCACGTCCGTGTCCGGTCTCCTCGGGGCCGCGTGGGGGCTGGCACCCGTCCTCGCACCCGCCGTGGGTGGGGTACTCGTGCAGTTCATCTCGTGGCGTCTGGTGTTCGGGCTGATCGCGCTTCTGGCGGCGCTCGCCGTTCCCCTCGTCGTCGTGGGATTGCCGGAGACGCTTCCGCCCGAACTGCGGGCACCGGTCGACGTCACCGCCGCGGCGCGGGTGCTGCGGGCGGCTCTGCGGCACCGCATCTTCGTGGGGTTCGTGCTCGTGTTCGGACTGATGGCGTCCGCTCAGATGGTGTTCGGTGTCGTCGCACCCTTCCTCTACCAGCAGATCCTGGGCTTCTCCCCTGCCGCCTACGGTGCGGTGGCGCTCGTCGTGGGCGGCGCCAACCTCCTCGGCGAACTCGCCTGCAGCGCGTTGGCGGTTCGGGTCGGCACCCGCCGGCTCGCGTTCGGCGCGTGGTGGGTGTTCTTGTCGGGTGCACTCGTGCTCACCGTCACGGCCGGGCTGTCCGTCGTCACCGCACCGGCCATCACGATCGGCGCCTGCCTCGCGCTCGCCGGATGCGGAGTGCTCTGCCCGCAGATGTACGGGCTCGCCCTCGGACTGTTCACGCGCAATCTCGGACTGATCGGCGGTGTCGTCACGGCGGCCTGCTATCTCGTCGTCAGTGCGGCGATGGCCGTCGCCGGACTGCTGCCGGAGAACAGCCAGGCACCGTTGGGCTGGCTGTACCTCACCCTGGGCGCGGGAGCCGGGGTCCTGCTGCTCCTCACCACGTCCACCCGGCGGTCCCAGGGTTCCCCCTCCGCCGCGCCCGCACCACGACCAGAACGGAGGTGACCGCACGTGCCGCATTCACACCCGCGCAGCCCTGCCGCGTCCCCGGTGTCGGTGATCTTCCAACGCCGGATCGACGACGCGAGTTACGCCGACTACGCACGGTGGCAGAAGCGCGCGGCGGAGGCCCTCGCGACGGTTCCGGGTTTCATCGATCAGGACATCGTGCCGCCGTCGCCGCCCGTGCAGGACGACTGGGTGGACGTGCTGCGGTTCGTCACCATCGAGGACGCCCGCGCGTGGCTCGACAGCGACCGCCGGACGGAGCTCGTGGCGGAGATCAAGCACGCCTTCATCGGCAACGAGGACGTCCACCTGCTCACCGGCGAGCAGACCCGGGAGCAGTCGGCGACGTCGGTGGTCATCTCCTGTCACGTCGACCCCGAGGACGAGTCGGCGTTCATGGACTGGCAGCGCAAGATCTCCGCCGCCGAGGCGGGGTTCCGGGGTTTCCGGGGGCACAAGGTCGAGAGGCCGGTGCAGGGGATCACCGAGGACTGGACGATCGTGCTGAGCTTCGACACCGAGGACAACCTGGCGTCATGGATGGATTCGCCCGAGCGGGCGGCCCTCCTGAAGGAGGGTGAGAAGTTCAACAAGAATCTCCGAATCCGCAAAGCGAGCTACGGTTTCGACTTCTGGTTCCGCGGCGCGGGCGGTGACGAGCCGCCACCCGTGCCGGTCGCCCGAAGCAACCTCCTGGCGCTGCTGGTGCTGTATCCGCTGGTCGTGATCTGGGGCCATTTCGTCAGCGCACCGTTCATCGAGGCGCACGGTGTGCCGATCGCCGTCGCCCTGTTTCTCGCGAACCTGGTCACCACTCAGATCCTCGGCTGGTGGGCGGTTCCGGCGGCGTTCAAGGTGTTCGGGTGGTGGATGGATCCGGCGATCTCCCCCCGCCGGCGGAACCTCGGTTACGCCGTGATGATCGCGCTGTTCGGGATTTCGATCGCCGTATGCACCGTGCTGTTCATGATTCCGACCACGTAACAGAGTTTCCCGATTCACCTGCGCGATGTTCGGGTACATAGCACTGTGAAGGACCGAGGTCTGTTTTCACATCTGGAGAAAGGTGTTCACGGTTGGACATGCAGCAACTGTGGGACTTCGTCTCCGCCAGGAAGCAGCAATTGCTCACCGACTCGTTCCTGCACGTCAGCGCAGTCGTGCAGTCGGTGGTGATCGCCACGATCGTCGCGGTGGCGATCGGGATCCTCGTGTACCGCAGTCCGGCCGGCTCCGCGATCGCCACCGCACTCGCGAGCACGATCCTCACCATCCCGTCGTTCGCCCTGCTCGGCCTGCTGATCCCGATCCTCGGCCTCGGTGTGGCCCCCACCGTGACCGCTCTGGTGCTGTACGCACTGCTGCCGATCATCCGGAACACCATCCTCGGACTCGCCTCCGTCGACCCCGCGATCACCGACGCCGCCCGGGGGGTGGGAATGAGCCGCACGACGGTGCTGAGCAGGATCGAACTCCCACTCGCCTGGCCGTCGATCCTGACGGGCATGCGGGTGAGCACGCAGATGCTGATGGGCATCCTCGCGATCGCCGCCTACGCCAAGGGTCCCGGTCTCGGCAACCTCATCTTCTCGGGACTCTCCCGCGTCGGCAGCCCGACAGCGATACCGCAGGCCCTCACGGGGACCGTTCTGATCGTGATCCTCGCCCTCGTACTCGACGGCGTCCTCGCCGTCATCGGCCGACTCACCACCTCCAGGGGGATCCGTGACTGACCTCGATACACCGCACACCAACGGAAGCACCGTCTCGGGCGTGGACATCGTCCTCGAAGACGTCGTCAAGAGCTACCCGGGCCAGGACAAGGCGGCCGTCGACAACGTGTCGATGCGCATCCCCGCCGGGGAGATCGTGGTCCTCGTCGGCCCGTCCGGCTGTGGTAAGACCACCACCATGCGCATGATCAACCGGCTCATCGAACCGACGTCGGGGAAGATCACGATCGGCGGCAAGGACGCCCTGTCCATCGACCCGGACAAGTTGCGGCGCGGCATCGGCTACTCGATTCAGCAGGCCGGACTGTTCCCGCATCTCACGATCGCCAAGAACGTCGGCACGGTCCCCGGTCTGATCGGCTGGGACAAGAAGAAGATCGCCGACCGCACCGACGAGATGCTCGACCTCGTCGGACTCGAACCCGACCTCTACCGCGAGCGCTACCCCCGGCAGTTGTCGGGCGGTCAGCAGCAGAGGGTCGGGGTGGCGCGGGCGCTGGCCGCCGATCCCCCGGTGCTGCTCATGGACGAGCCGTTCGGCGCGGTCGACCCGATCACGCGCGGACTGCTGCAGGACGAGTTGATGCGACTGCAGTCCGATCTCGGCAAGACGATCGTCTTCGTGACGCACGATTTCAACGAGGCGGTCAAGCTGGGCGATCGGATCGCGGTGCTGGGCAACCAGTCGCACATCATGCAGTACGACACTCCGGAGGCGATCCTCGCGCATCCTGCCAACGACATGGTGGCCGGGTTCGTCGGCGCGGACGCGTCGCTGAAGCAGCTGACGCTCACCCGGGTGGCGGAGGTCGAACTCCTCGACTGCCCCACCGCGTACGAGGACGGCTCGGTGGACGATCTGCGGGCGGCGATCGCCCCCCGCAAGATCAAGTGGGGCGTCCTCCTGGACGCGCGCGACCGCCCGACCCGCTGGGTGTCGATGCGGCACCTGGCCAACGCCACCTCGCTGCGCGACATCGGCGACCCGATCGAAGAGGTGGTGTCGACCCAGTCCACGTTGCAGGACGCCCTCGAGGCGCTCCTGGCGGAGAGCAGTGCGTCGACGATCGTCACCGGCAGGCGGGGCGAGTACCACGGCCTGATCACGATCGACACGCTGGTGACGCACCTGTCGGCGATGCGTGAGGAGCACGCGCACGACGACGAGGACAGCGAGCCGCAGCAGAACGAGGCGAGCGAGGGCGGGACAACGTCATGACGGCCGCCGTCGTCGCGAAGCCCGCCGCGCCTGCCGCCCGGCGTTCGGAGCGGGCCCGCTTGCTGGTCCAGCCGATCATCGTCGTGATCCTGGTGGTGGGTGTCCTCGCCTGGGCCTTCAGCCGCGAACTCACCGCCACGCAGAAGGGCAGCCTCAACGCCGCCAACATCGCGACATTGACGTGGCAGCACGTGCTGATCACGGTCGTGGTGGTCGCGATCGTCGTCGTCATCGCCGTTCCGCTGGGGATCCTGCTGACGCGGCCCGGGTTCACCAAGCTGGCACCGATCTTCATCGGAATCGCCAACATCGGACAGGCCGCGCCGGCCATCGGACTACTGGTGCTGCTGTTCCTCGCGACGGGGACGACCGGATTCTGGATCGGGGTGCTCCCCATCGCGTTCTACTCCCTCCTGCCTGTTCTCCGGAACACGATCCTGGGTCTGCAGGAGGTCAATCCCGCCGTCATCGACGCCGGGCGGGGACAGGGCATGACCGCCGGTCTCGTCTTGCGGAAGGTCGAGTTCCCGCTCGCCGTCCCGTACATCCTCGCGGGACTGCGCACGTCGCTCGTGCTCGCCGTGGGCACCGCGACGCTCAGTTTCCTCGTCAGCGCGGGCGGTCTGGGAATCCTCATCGACACCGGATACAAGTTGCGCGACAACGTGACCCTGGTGGTGGGAGCCGTGCTCGCGGTCGCGCTCGCGCTGCTCGTCGACTGGTGCGGAGCCCTGGCCGAGGAGTTCCTCGGCCCGAAGGGGCTGCGCTGATGAACCACCTCCGGAAGGCGATCGCCGCGACGGCCGTGGCACTCTGCGGAGTCCTCGCAGCGTCCTGCGGCCTCGAATCCGGTGGCGCCCTGCCGCTGTCGGTGGAACCGGGAAGCATCCAGCCCGTCCCCGAACTCGAAGGTGTCAAGATCACCGTCGGTTCCAAGGACTTCACCGAGCAGGTCACCCTCGGGTACATCATCGAGTTCGCCCTCAGCGCCGCCGGCGCCGACGTGCGCGACCTCACCAACATCCAGGGGTCCAACAGCACACGGGACGCCCAGCTGGACGGGCAGATCGACGTCACCTACGAGTACACCGGGACCGGGTGGATCAACTACCTCGGCAACGAGATTCCGATCCCCGACCCGACCGCGCAGTTCGAGGCGGTCCGCGACGAGGACCTCGCAAGCAACGGCATGGTGTGGGTGGATCCTGCCCCGATGAACAACACGTATGCACTCGCGATGAGCAGGCAGACCGCCGAGGAAACCGGGATCACCACCCTCTCGGGGTACGCGGACCTGGTCAACCGCGACCCCGCCGCGGCGACGACCTGCGTCGAAACCGAATTCAACGTCCGGCAGGACGGGTTCCCGGGTATGGCCGCCAAATACGGCTTCGACCCCGCCCGCGCGAACCGCCAGATCCTCCAGACCGGCATCATCTATCAGGCCACCGCGGACGGAACGCAGTGCAAGTTCGGCGAGGTGTTCACGACGGATGGCCGCATCATCGCGCTCGATCTGGTGCTGCTGGAGGACGATCGCCAGTTCTTCCCGAAGTACAACCCGGCGATCACCATGCGCAAGGATTTCGCGGAGGCGCATCCGCAGGTGGCTGACGTGATGGCCCCGATCTCCGCGGCGCTGACAAACGAGGAGATCACCGAACTGAACCGGCGGGTCGACGTCGAGGGCGAGGAACCGGCGGACGTGGCCCGGGACTGGCTGGTGGAAAAGGGATTCGTCACGCTGCCGTGACGGTCAGCCGCCCAGGGCGATCTTCGCGATCAGGCCTCGGTGATCCGAACCCGTCAGCACCACCGATTCCACGGACTCCGCCTGCGCTCCGCTCGTGACGATGTGATCGATCGCGATCATCGGCGGGAACGGCTGCCGGTCGGCGGGATACGTGTTCTGGATTCCGGCGCCCACCTGGTCGGCGGCGTCGCGGTAGCGTCCGGTCACGAGGTTGCGGTACTTCACGTGGTCGCGGGTGGAGTTGAAGTCGCCGCTGACGATCACGGGTCCCGAGTCGGCGGGGACGGCGTCGAGAATGACTTTGATGCGGTCCATCTCGCGCGACCACAGCGACGGATCCGACGGCCACGGCGGGACCGGGTGGAACGCGTACAGTGCCGTGCTCGCACCGTGCGGGAGTTTTACCCGGGCCGACAGCGCGGACAGGACGAATTCCGAGTGGTGGACCTTGTCGGTCAGCGGGTACCGGCTCCAGATCCCGGTTCCCTCGCCGCCGCTACCGGGCATGAGGAACGAGAACGGCAGGGTCGATTCGATTCCCGCGGCCACCAACCGGTCGACGGCCTCCGGTGTCAGTTCGTTGGTGGTGAGCACGTCGACGTCGCGGTCCCGGACCTGCCGGACGAGAGAGTCGGCGTCCGCGTTGCCGAGCCAGATGTTGGCCTGCATCACCGTCAGTTCCGGCCCGGACGCCGTCACCGAACCGTTCGCCACGTACAGCGGGCCCTGCGACAGGGTGGCCACCGCGGCCACCGTCAGCGCGACGCCGAAACCGATCCAGTGCCGGGTGATTCCGAGCAACAGCACCCCGACCGCGGCAGCGGCCATCAGGTACGGCGCCGCGGACGCCAGGACGAGCAGACGCTGATTCTGGACGTCGAGGAATCTCAGCACGACACCGAACACGCCGGCGAGCACCGCGAGCCACCCGAGCGCCGTCAGCGCCCGCACCCCCCAGGTGGCGATCACTCCCCGAAGACTCTCTCCACCACAGCCTTGGCCCGCCGGGTCACCCGCAGGTAGTTGTCGAGGAACTCGCCTGCATCGCTGCCACCCCAGCCGGCGATCTGCGCGACCGCGGACAGCACCCGGCCCGAACCGGGCAGCTGATCGGTGGCCTTGCCGCGAACGAGCACGAGGCAGTTGCGCGCCTTCGTCGCCGTGATCCACGCGTCACGCAGCAGTTCGACGTCGGACTCGCTGAGCAGCTCCGCCGCGCCGATCGCGTCAAGTGTCTCGAGGGTCGACGTGTTGTGCAGCGACTCGATCTCGTGGGCGTGCCGGAGCTGGATCAGCTGCACGGTCCATTCGATGTCGGCGAGGCCGCCGCGCCCGAGCTTGGTGTGCGTCGCCGGGTCGGCGCCGCGCGGCAGCCGTTCGGAGTCGACGCGCGCCTTGATGCGCCGGATCTCGCGGACCGCCTGATCCGACACTCCGCCCTCCGGGTAGCGGGTCTTGTCGATCATGTGCAGGAAGCGCAGCCCCAGATCGGCGTCGCCCGCGACGTGATGCGCGCGCAGCAGTGCCTGGATCTCCCACGCCTGCGCCCACTGCGCGTAGTAGGCCTCGTAGGACGCCAGCGTGCGCACCATCGGGCCGCTGCGACCCTCCGGCCGCAGGCCCGTGTCGACCTCGAGCGGCGGATCGGTGCTGGGCGCGCCGAGCAGAGCCCGTACCTTGTCGCCGATGCTGTTGGCCCACTTGACGGCGACCGTCTCGTCGATCCCCTCGCGCGGCTCGCACACGAACAGCACGTCCGCGTCGGAACCGTAGCCGAGCTCGCCACCACCGAGCCGGCCCATGCCGATCACCGTGAAGGTCGCGGGAGCGGGCGTGCCGAGTTCCTTCTCGCTCGCCTTGGTCACAGCCGCCAGGGCGGCATTGAGCACGGCCGCCCACACGGACGACAGCGCCTGGCACACGCCCGGCACGTCGAGCATGCCGAGGATGTCCGCGGAGGCGATACGGGCCAGCTCGTAGCGGCGCAGAGAGCGCGCCGCCGCGATCGCACGGGCCGGGTCGTCGTGGCGTGCCGACGCCGTCAGGATGCCGCGGGCGACGTCCTCCGGCTTCGACTCCAGCAGTCGCGGTCCGGCCGGCGAATCCGCGAACAGGCGCACCACGTCCGGCGCCTTGATCAGCAGGTCGGGAACGTAGGCCGAGGATCCGAGCACCGTCATCAGCCGCTCGGCGACCGAGGCCTCGTCACGCAGCAGCCGGAGGAACCAGGTCTGATCGGTCATCGCGTCCGACAGCCGCCGGTACGCGAGCAGGCCCGCATCGGGATCCGGTGTGTCGGCAAGCGATTCGAGCAGCGTCGGCAGCAGCAGCGCCTGGATGCGGCCCTTGCGGGACGCGCCGCTGGTGAGTGCGGTGAGGTGCCCGAGCGCGTTCTCCGGGGCGGTGTAGCCCAGCGCCGCCAACTGACGGATGGCCGCGTCCGGGCTCAGCCGCAGCGCCTCCTTGTCGATGCGCGCCACCGATTCGAGCAGCGGCCGGTAGAACAGCTTGGCATGCAGGCGCCGCACGCGGTGCGCGTTGCGCTTGATCTCCGCATTGAGAACGCCGAGAGAATCCTTGCTGCCGTCGGGCCGCATGTGCGCCGCGCGAGCCAGCCAGCGCAGCGCTTCCTCGTCGTCGGCGGGCGGGAGGGTGTGTGTGCGCCGCAGCTTCTGCAGCTGCAGCCGGTGCTCGAGCAACCGGAGGAATTCGTACGACGCAGCGAGATTCGCGGCGTCGTCGCGGCCCACGTAGCCGCGGGCGGCGAGGGCGGTCAGCGCGTCGATGGTGCTCTGGACGTGCAGCGCCTCGTCCGCACGCCCGTGCACGAGTTGCAGGAGCTGGACGGCGAACTCGACGTCGCGCAGACTGCCGCGGCCCAGTTTCAGTTCGCGTTCACGGAGTTCCGGCGGAACCATCTCCTCCACCCGGCGGCGCATCGCCTGCACCTCGGGAACGAAGTCTTCGCGCTCCGATGCGGTCCACACCATCGGGCTGAGGGCGTCGGCGTACTGCTGTCCGAGCGCGACGTCGCCGATCATCGGGCGGGCCTTGAGCAGCGCCTGGAACTCCCAGGTCTTGGCCCACCGCTTGTAGTACGCGACGTGGGATTCGAGGGTGCGGACGAGTTCCCCGCGCTTGCCCTCCGGCCGCAGCGCGGCGTCCACGTCGAAGAACGCCGAGGACCCGATGCGCATCATCTCGCCCGCGATCCGGCTCGCGATCGAGTCGGCGGGTTCGGCGACGAAGACCACGTCCACGTCGCTGACGTAATTGAGTTCGCGGGCACCGCACTTGCCCATGGCGATGACGGCCAGCCGCACGGGGCACGGGGCGTCCGGGCACACGGCTGCGACGGCCACGGCGAGGGCGGCGCTCAGCGCGGCATCCGCCAGATCGGACAGCTGATGCCCGACCGTCTGGTACGGAAGTACCTGTTCGTTCTCGACAGTCGCCGCGAGGTCGACGGCGGCGAGCAGCATCAGCTCGTCGCGGTACGCCTTGCGCAGCGCCGCGATGGCATCGGGTCCGGTGACCTCGGCCCGGTAGAGGTTGGCATCCGGGTGGGCACCCACCTCGGGTTCGGCCCCGACTGCGGCCATCATCGTGGCGGTCGCCTCGGCCTTCGACGGGAGGCGGACGTCGCCGTCGAGGATCTTCCAGGACGCGGGATCCGCGACCAGGTGGTCGCCGAACGCGCTGGACGCACCGAACAGCCCGAACAGCCGGCCTCGCAGGCCCTTGTCGGTGCGGAGCGCCGCATCGAGTTCGGCCCAGCCCTCGCCGAGCCCTTCCTTCAGGCGCACCAGGGTGCGGAGGGCCAGGTCGGCGTTCGCGGCCCGCGACAACGACCAGAGCAGTTCGATGCTGTCTTCACCGACCCAGCCCAGTTCGCGGAGTTCGGACGGAGCAGTCGGCTCGACGAGACCCAGACGACCCGGACCGGGAACGGCAGAACGCGCTGCCGGAGGCTTCACCATGCTCTTGCTCACAACCCCAGATACGTCTTGAGTTCGAACGGCGTCACGTGGCTCCGGTACTCCTCCCACTCGCGACGCTTGTTGCGCAGGAAGAAGTCGAACACGTGCTCGCCGAGTGCTTCGGCCACCAACTCCGACTTCTCCATCTCGCGCAGCGCGCCGTCGAGGTTGCCGGGCAGTTCCCGGTAGCCCATGGCGCGGCGCTCGGCCGACGTCAACGCCCACACGTCGTCCTCGGCCTCGGGAGGAAGTTCGTAGCCCTTCTCGATTCCGCGCAGGCCCGCGGCGAGGAGCACCGCGAACGTCAGGTACGGGTTGCAGGCCGAATCGGGGCTGCGGATCTCGACGCGACGCGACGACGCCTTGTTCGGCGTGTACATCGGGACGCGGACCAGCGCCGACCGGTTGGACGGACCCCAGGACGCGGCGGTCGGGGCCTCGCCACCGTGGATCAGACGCTTGTAGGAGTTCACCCACTGGTTGGTGACGGCGCTGATCTCGTTCGCGTGCTCGAGGATGCCGGCGATGAACGCCTTACCGGTCTCCGACAGCTGCATCGGATCGTCCGGGTTGTGGAAGGCGTTGGTGTCGCCCTCGAACAGGCTCATGTGGGTGTGCATCGCCGAGCCGGCCTGGTCGCTGAACGGCTTCGGCATGAACGTGGCGCGCACGCCCTCGGCGATCGCGACCTCCTTGACGACGTAGCGGAACGTCATCACGTTGTCGGCCATCGACAGGGCGTCCGCGTACCGCAGGTCGATCTCCTGCTGGCCGGGAGCCGCTTCGTGGTGGCTGAACTCGACGGAGATGCCCATCGACTCGAGTGCGTCGATGGCGTGCCGGCGGAAGTTGGGAGCGGAGTCGTGGACCGCCTGGTCGAAGTAGCCGCCGGAGTCGGCGGGCTTCGGCGGAGTGCCGTCGATCGGCCCGTTCTCCAGGAGGAAGAACTCGATCTCGGGGTGCACGTAGCAGCTGAAGCCCAGATCGCTCGCCTTGTTCAGCTGACGGCGCAGCACGTGCCGCGAATCCGCCCAGGAGGGGGAACCGTCGGGCATGGCGATGTCGCAGAACATGCGCGCGGAGTGCTGATGTCCCTTGCTCGAACTCCACGGCAGCACCTGGAACGTGGAGGCGTCCGGCTTCGCGACCGTGTCCGCCTCGGACACCCGGGAGAAGCCCTCGATCGCGGATCCGTCGAAGCCGATGCCCTCCTCGAAGGCACCTTCCAGTTCCGCGGGGGCGATCGCCACCGATTTCAGGTATCCGAGAACGTCCGTGAACCACAATCGGACGAACCGAATGTCGCGCTCTTCGAGGGTGCGAAGCACGAATTCCTTTTGGCGATCCATGTCCGCGAGAGTAAGCAAAGTTCGTTAAATCTGTGTTACTTCGTTGATTCGACCATGCCGGATTCCGCATCGTGCCAGCGTGCGGGCACCTCGGCCGATCCCGTCACACGCGCGGGTCAGCACGCCAGGTCCGCGGGCGGCGCCGCGAGGTCGACCAGATAGTCCGTGACGGCGTCGTCGACGCACGCCTCGCCGTCGAGAACGACGGTGTGCTGAGTGCCCCGGTACGTGACGAGTGAGCCGTTCATCTGCTTCGCCAGATCCACGCCCGCCTGGTACGGCGTCGCCGGGTCCTCGGTCGTCGACACGACGACGACCGGCGGGATCCCGGGCGCCGACACGGTGTGTGGCGAGCCCGTGTTCGGCGCGGGCCAGAACGCGCAGACGTCCAGCGGCGCGCTGCCGGTGCCGCGGCCGTCGTCGAGGAACGGCGCCGCCTGGCGATACCGCACATCCGCCGCCCCGACCACCGCGCGGTCGGTGACCGGCGGATCGTCCATGCAGCGGATGGAATTGAAAGCGTCGTTGAGGTTGGAATACGTACCGTCGTCGGCGCGCCCCTCGTACAGATCGGCCAGCATCAGCAGCGAATCACCCGTCCCCGTCCGGAGGCTCTCCAGGCCGCCGCGGAGCGGGCCCCACAGATTCGGCGAGTACAGGGCCTGCTGGACGCCGGTGATCGCATCGGTGTAGCCGAGTCCGCGCGGGTCGGTGGTCGCGGCCGGCTTGTCGATCAGCGGGTCGACGAGTGCCCGGAACCTGGCGTTCGCCTGCGCCGGATCGGTGCCGAGCGGACAGTCCTGCTGCTGCATGCAATCCGCGGCGAACGCGTCGAACGCGGACTGGAATCCGGCCGCCTGCAGGATCACCTCCTCCGTCGGGTCCTGCTCGGGATCGAGGGCACCGTCGAGGACCATCGCGCGCACGTTGCCCGGGAACGTCTCCGCGTACGTCGAGCCGAGGCGGGTGCCGTACGAGTAGCCGAGGTAGTTGAGCTTCTCGTCACCGAGCACCGCCCGGATGACGTCCATGTCGCGCACCACGTCGTACGTTCCGACGTGTGCAAGGACGTCGACGCCGGTCCGCTCCGCGCACTTGTCCGCGTACTCGCGGTTCTCACCCTCCGTCTGCGCGATTCCGGCGGGACTCATGTCGACGTCGTCATCCTTACGACTCGCGTCCACCTCCGGCGGGGTCAGGCACGTCACCTGCGGCGTGGACGCGCCGACGCCGCGCGGATCGAAACCGATGACGTCGAACCGCTCCGCGATCTCGGTGCCGTCGGCCACGGACGCCAGCCCGATACCCGACGCCCCCGGGCCACCGGGGTTCACGAGCAGCGATCCGACCTTGTCGTCGGTCGCCTTCAACCGCGAGACGGCGATCTGTGCGGTGGCGCCCCCGGGGTTCGCGTAGTCGTTCGGCACGGTCACCTTCGCGCAGTCGAGAGTGTCGCCGAGCGGAGAACCATCCGTGCTGTACCCCTCGCACGAACCCCACTGCACCTGCTGTGTGTAGAACTCCTCGAGCCCCGCGGGAATCGGTCCGGCCGGAGCCGCTTCGGCCGCCGACGGCTCGGCGACGGCCTCACCTGCGTCCCGACCGCCTCCGGCACAGCCTGCGACGACAAGGACGACGGCGATGCACCCCGCGAACGCGGCCGGTACCCGAGCACTCTTCGACATACGACGATCGTGCCAGGGGTTTCGCGCCGTCAGGCCTTCCCGCAGGTCAGAGGACAGTCCGGGGGTGTGACCTATCGCACCCGCACGAGCCCTTCGCTCCCCCGCGGGCCGGTGGCAGACTGTAGGCGTCATCACCCGCACCCGGGGACCCGTCAAGGGCCTCGAGGCCAGAAAGGGACAACGATGTCCGATAGCAAGTCGTCCGCGAGCACGTCAGAAGATCGGCTCTACGGATCAGCACCATCGCACGACGTTCCCAAGCGCAAGACCCGAACCCACCACCTGCAGGCCATGAAGGCCGAGGGTGAACGCTGGGCGATGCTCACCGCCTACGACTACTCCAGCGCCCGCATCTTCGAGGAAGCCGGGATTCCCGTTCTCCTCGTCGGCGACTCGGCCGCCAACGTCGTCTACGGATACGAGACCACCGTCCCGGTCACGATCGACGAACTCCTCCCCCTCGTTCGCGGCGTCGTCCGCGGTGCGCCGCACGCTCTCGTGGTGGCGGATCTCCCGTTCGGCAGCTACGAAAGCTCCCCGGAGCAGGCCCTCGCGTCCGCGACCCGGTTCATGAAGGAGGGGCTGGCCCACGCGGTCAAGCTCGAGGGCGGCGAGCGCGTGGCGCCGCAGATCGCCGCCATCACCGCGGCAGGCATCCCCGTCATGGCCCACGTCGGGTTCACCCCGCAGAGCGTCAACTCGCTCGGCGGTTTCCGCGTGCAGGGCCGCGGCGACGCCTCCGAGCAGTTGGTCGCGGACGCGATCGCCGTGCAGGAGGCCGGCGCGTTCTCCGTCGTCATGGAGATGGTGCCCGCCGAGATCGCAGGCCAGGTCACCCGCAAGCTCACCATCCCGACCGTGGGTATCGGTGCGGGCGTCGAATGTGACGCCCAGGTCCTCGTGTGGCAGGACATGGCCGGCTACACCAGCGGCAAGACGGCGAAGTTCGTCAAGCGCTTCGGTAACGTCGGTGACGAGTTGCGTAGCGCGGCCGCCGCATACGCGACCGAGGTACGCGCCGGAACGTTCCCGGCGGAAGAGCACAGCTTCTAGGTCGTCCTCGACTCACCGGGCCGGCACACACTCGAGGGGGATGTTCATGGGACAGCGACACGTGCAGCGCACCGGACGTCGTCACCGTCTGGCCGTGGTGGCGGCCGGGACGGTGGCGGCCGCGGCGGTCGTCACGGGGTGCGCCGGACAGGGTCCCGCACCCGCGCCCGGCACCACCGCGCCCCCGGTACCGACCACCGCCGCGGTTCCCGGCACCGCCCTGGTACCGGGTGGTGTCACCGAGGCGCAGGCCGCCCAGCTGTGCACCGACCTCGAGGGTCAGTTGCAGAGTTGGCGCACCTACACCCCGACCATCGGCAAGACCGGGTTGAACGGTCTGGTCGGCACGTGGATCGCGAAGAACAACCTCAACGCGCTCGACTTTCTGCAGGACCGGGCCCGGATCGACGTGATCACGACGGCGGCCTGCCCCGGCATCCGGCAGGAAGCGGTGACTGCGCTGGAGATCCCCGATCTGGCGTCCGGCCTGATCGGGTTCTGAGGCCGACGTGACCCAGCTGCGCACCCTGTACCCGCCGCTCGAGCCGTACCAGTTCGGGCATCTCGATGTCGGCGACGGACAGCAGATGTACTGGGAGCAGAGCGGCAACCCCGACGGGAAGCCGGTGGTGTTCCTCCACGGCGGGCCCGGGGGCGGCACCGACCCCGCCCAACGACAGTTCTTCGACCCGCAGGTGTACCGGATCGTGCTGCTCGACCAGCGCGGATGCGGACGTTCCACACCCCACGTCGCCGACGGGGCCGATCTGTCGGTCAACACCACCGACCGTCTCCTCCGCGATGTGGAGTTGCTGCGCACCCATCTCGGCATCGACCGGTGGCAGGTCTTCGGCGGGTCGTGGGGCTCCACACTGGCACTCGCCTACGCCCAGAAGCATCCCGACCGGGTCACCGAGCTGGTGCTGCGCGGCATCTTCCTGCTGCGCCGCAGCGAAATCGACTGGTACTACAACGGCGGTGCCGGACACCTGTTCCCCGAACTGTGGGAGGAGTTCCTGGCGCCGGTGCCGGAGTCGGAGCGGGGTGGCGATCTCGTCGAGGCCTACCACCGGCTCCTGCAGTCCGACGATCCCGACGTCGCGACGCGGGCGGCGGTCGCGTGGTCCACGTGGGAGGGCGCGACGAGTTCGCTCCTCCCCAAACCGGAACGGGTGGTGGAGACGTCAAAGCCGAGGTTCGCGCTGGCCTTCGCCCGCATCGAGAACCATTACTTCCACAACTGCGGGTTCCTGGACGAGGGCCAGCTTCTCCGCGACGCCGCCGCACTGGACGGCATTCCGGGCGTGATCGTGCAGGGTCGCTACGACGTGGTGTGCCCGGCGACCAGTGCGTGGGCGCTTCACCGGGCCTGGCCGGGTTCGCGGCTCGAGATCGTCGACGACGCGGGACACTCCGCGATGGAACCGGGCATCGTCCATCACCTCGTCGAGGCAACGGACCGGTTCCGCGACTGACGCGCTATGCGGGGTACCCGAACTCGACGGTCCGCTTCGCGGCGTCGGCGGAGACGAGCCTGATTTTCACCTGTTCGCCCTCGGCCGGGTCGCCCACGCATTTCGCCATCACGGACACCGACGGGACGAACACGTCCGCGGTGCGCTTGCCGTTCCGTGACCGCAGCACGGTCGCGTCGAACGTCTCCCCCACCCGGTCGGCGAGCACGGTCGCTTCGGTGAGGTCGATGCAGGCACGGTCGATCTTGCTCGCGAGGGAATCCGAGCCGACCATGATCTCGGGCATAGAGGCGAGGGCGTCCCGCGCCCAGGACGGCACCGGCGTTCCGGCGGCGACGGCGAGGCACACCTCCGTGGAGTACCGGTCCGAGAGCCGGCGCAGCGGCGCGGTCACGTGGGCGTACGGGGCGCCGATGGCGGCGTGCGCGGTCAGGTCCGGCAGGGCGCCGTCGAACGCCGCGTAGTCGGCGCCCCGCAGCAGTGACGGCGCCTCGGTCATCAGCACCAGCGTCGACGCCGAATTCGGGTCGAGCCGCGCCAGGAGTTCACCGACACCGACGCTCTCGGGCCAGTCGATCCCCAATGCCGCCGCCGTGCGTCGCAGCGCGTCGACCGCGTCCGGTCCGGCGGGCGGCAGGGTGCGGAGCAACCCGACCTTCGCGTCGAGCATCATGGCCGCGGCGCACATTCCGGTGAGGAGCGAAACCTCGGCGTTCCAGTCGTCGGCCTCCGTGCGGGGCGCGAGATCGACGCGCCAGCCGTCCCCGTCCGGCACCACTTCCTGCTCGGGGAGCCGGAGTTCGATCGCGCCGCGCGCCACCGCCGCCGCCGTGCGGAGCCGGCCGAACTCCGGCAGCGACGCGATGGACGGATGCAGTCGTCCCGCCTCCGAATCGGCCTGCACACCGGCGTAGTCCAGCCGCGCCACGGAACGGACCGTGGCACGGGACACCGTGCAGGACACCGGTTCGGCCGACTCGTCGAGTTCGATCCGCCACACCACCGCCGGGCGATCCTCGTCCGGGAGGAGACTCGCGGATCCCTCGGAGAGTTCCTTCGGGTGCAGCGGCACCTTGCCGTCAGGGAGGTAGAACGTCTGCCCGCGTTTCCGGGTCTCCACGTCGAGCACCCCACCGGGCCGCACGACCGCGCCGACGTCCGCGATCGCGTAGTGCAGGACGAATCCGTCGTGTGTCCGCTCGAGGTGCAACGCCTGATCGAGATCGAGGGAATCGGGCGGATCGATGGTGACGAACGCCAGATCGGTGCGGTCCTCCCGCTCGGACGCGTACCGGTCGGACGCCGCCCGCGCCTGCGCGACCGCCGCGGGCGGATAGCCCTCCGGCAGGTGGAATTCGGTGCGCACGGTGCCGAAATCGATTCCGCGCGCTACGAAACGACTCATCGGCATCTCACGCACACCCTGTCCGCAACGCTAGTTGTTCCACTCCTCGTCTGCCCGGTCCGCCGCCTTGTTCCGCTCCGCGGCGATCTGCAGCGCCTTCTCGGCCGAGTCCCGGTCGGGGTAGGGACCCATCCGGGACATCGACGATGCCGCCTTCCCCTGCGTGACCGTGCCGTCCTCGACGTTGTAGTACCAGAGATGATCTTCGTCAGTCATGTCCTCAGTGTGGCACCGGTGGGACGGATGGAGTTGTGGATCACGCTCAGACTGTTACCCTCGGAGACCTGTCCGGTGATACGTTCCCCGGCGCCGGTCAGTGCGGTGCCGATGGCCCGTCTTTCCGTGCGCAGTGCCCGAACAGAGAATGGAGCGAGCATGTCGACGATCATTTTTGATCAGCTACTTCCCTACCTCGGTGCCGAAGGCGCCACGTACTGGGCCCAACTGCTGATGGTCGATCCCGTCTGAGGCTGTCGACCAGTCGATACCTCGAAGCCCCCGCCGGCACCGAACGGCGGGGGCTTCGTCGTGTTCGCAGGATGCCCGCGACACATTCGTGACGAATCATCGAACGCTTCGCCCTGCCCCCGGGACGGGACGTCTCTAGGCTGACCTGATGGCAGTGAATCCAGCGATCGAGGGTCGTGTCTACCCACCGACCGAGCCCTACCTCGTCGGCCGCGAGAAGATCCGGGAGTTCGCCCGCGCCGTCTTCGCCACCAACCCCACCTCGTTCGACGTCGACCGTGCCCGCGCCGCCGGTCACGCCGATCTCGTTGCCCCGCCCACGTTTCCCGTCATCGTGCAGGAACGTGCACTGGCCCAGCTCGTCGCCGATCCGACGTCGGGAATCGAGCCGGTCAATCTGGTGCACAGTACCGAACACGCCACGTCCATCCGCCCGGTCGTCGCGGGCGACGAACTCTCCGCGGTGCTCACCGTCACGAACGTGACGTCACGCGGTCCGCACACGCTGCTCGTCGCCGACATCGAGATCCTCGACGCCACAGGCGATCACGTGAGCACGATGACGTCGACGCTGTTCATCAGGGGGGACGGGGAATGACCGCCCCGCAACGAATCCTGCTCGGCGACACCGTCGCCAAAGCCCGATACCACGTGACCCGGGAATCCCTGGTCCGCTATGCCGGAGCGTCCGGCGACTTCAACTCCATCCACTACCGGGACGACGTCGCGGACGCCGTGGGCCTGCCCGGTGTGCTGGCGCACGGCATGCTGACGCTGGCACTGGCCACGCAGTGCATCGTCGACTGGCTGGGTGACCCGGCGCGGGTCACCGGATACCGCGCCCGCTTCACCAAGCCGGTGATCGTCGACCCGGACGAGGGTGCGGTCGTCGAGGTCGTCGCGAAGGCCGCGCAGGTCGACGAGGCGGCGGGCACCGCGAGGATCGACCTGACGGTGACGTTCGACGGACACACCGTGCTCGGCAAGTCGCAGGTCTGGATTTCACTGCGCTGAGCACGCCCGACATACTGAGCCGATGATCGGTGTCGTGGTGACCGCGTTCGCGGTGCTCGGGCTCCTGACCGTCATTCCGGGCCCGGACATGGCGGTGGTGACGCGCGCGGGCTTGTGTGGTGGACGCAGCGCCGCGCTGCGGGCCACGTTCGGTGTGGTCGCCGGGTTGATGGTGTGGGGCGCGCTGACCGTCGTCGGACTCGGCGCGGTGCTCGCCGCCTCCGCGGAGGCGTACACCGTCGTGAAGATCGTCGGCGGGATGTACCTCGTGTATCTGGGACTCTCCACCCTTTGGCGCAGCCGGTCGCGAAAGCGCACCGCCGAGGCCGAACCGGCACCCGCTCCGTCGCCGGGGTCGAGTTGGCGGGCCGGGTTCCTGACGAACCTCCTGAACCCCAAGATCGCAGTGTTCTACACCGGCCTGCTCCCCCAGCTGGTTCCGCCCGGATGGCCGACCGCCCCGACACTGGCATTGCTCGTGCTCGTCCACGGGCTCCTCGGGATCCTCTGGCTCGGCGCGTACAGCCTCCTGCTGACGCGTGCGCGCACCACGCTGGAGAAGCCGTCGGTGCGACGGGTCCTGGATCGGATCACCGGAACGGTCCTCTTCGGTTTCGGTGCCGTGGTCGTCGCCGAGGCGCGGTAGGAGCGAGGTCAGTCCGGGCAGTCGCGGGAACTGGCCGAGCTGCCGCCGAGCAGAATCGTACTGATCAGATTGGGGTCGTCGGTCATCGGGACGTGCCCGATGCCGGGCAAAACCAGTATCCTCGCCTGCGGGAAGAATCGGCGCACCCGTCGTGCCTGGTAGACAGGCAGAATCAAGTCGCGCCGCCCCCACGCCACGGTGACCGGAACCGTCGCGTCGACGACCGGCGGGAGATCGAACGAGGCCGTCATCCCCTTGTCGACCAGGGCATTCGTGGTGAGCGAGTGCGCGTCGATCACGGCATCCTCGTAGGGCACCCGGCTGGGCCGCGCAAAGAAGGCGGCGAGCGAGGGATAGCGGACAGCCTTGTAGCGCAGCGCCTTCGGAGCGTTCGGCCCCAGTGCCCGGGTGAGTCCGCGCAGGGCCCGGAACGTGTAGATGGTGCGGGCCTGATCGGCGTGGTTGACGAAGAAGCCGGCCGGTGAGAGCGCCGTGGCCGAGGCGACCTCGCCCCGGGCCGCGAGAGCGAGGGACAGCCAGCCTCCGAGCGAGTTTCCGGCGACGTGCGGCCGTTCACCGGGCGGCGTCACCGAGCGGACGAACCCGCTCAGTTCCTCGAGGAGTTGATCCATCGTGTCCGGGCCGTCGTCGAGCACGGCCGATTCTCCGTGTCCCGGAAGGTCGACGGTCACCACTCGTCGATAGGGCGTCAATTGGTCCAGGAGTGCATTCCAGGCCTGCCGGCGATGCACCACTCCGTGCACGAGTACCAGAGTGGGGCCGGAGCCGGCGATGTCGTGAGGCAAGTCCATGGACAGATGTTACCGCTATCGCGAGTAACATCTACCACCGCCGATCAGTGGGGCCCCGTCGCCCACGAATGTGGGCGACGGGCCCCGACATCGACCCCGATTCGGGTCGGTCGGGCCGATGCGGGAAAGATGCTAACCGGTCTGTTTGTTACTCGCCAGTCGGGGTCGTGGCCAGCGCCGACGCGGACAGAGCGCGGACGAGTTGGCGTGTAAGCCGGATCCTGTCCCCGAGCGCCGAAGCGCCGGGTGGCGACCATCCATCTGGGCACACCGTCGCCGGGTACCTCGAGCGGTTCACCCGCAGGCTCGGGCGAGCAGCCCTCGAACACCTGCGCAGCCGCACCGGGATCCCGGAGGATCCGATGCGGCCTTCAACCTTGCTCCGGGCGGGGTTTACCTAGCCACCCCGGTCACCCGGGGTGCTGGTGCGCTCTTACCGCACCGTTTCACCCTGACCGACGCCTCACCCCGGAGGATGTGGCGTCGGCGGTCTGTTTTCTGTGGCACTGTCCCGCGAGTCACCTCGGGTTGCCGTTAACAACCGCCCTGCTCTGTGGAGTCCGGACTTTCCTCGACTCGGGGCCTGTGCACTGATGTGCTGGTTCCCTGTGCCGCGGTCGCCCGGCCAACTCGTCCGCCCGATCAGCCTACAGTTCGCGCGAACGTGTCATGCCGCCGCACTATGGTCTGTTCATGACCCGATACGCCGCCCTCCTGCGCGGTATCAATGTGGGCGGCATCAACATCAAGATGGCCGACCTCCGCAGCACCTTCGTCGATCTGGAATTCGAGAACGTGAAGACCGTTCTCGCGTCGGGCAACGTGCTCTTCGATTCCGACCGCGACGACGTCCCCGCACTGAAGAGTGAGATCGAAACCGGGCTGCGTGCCGAATTCCACTACGAAGCCTGGGTTTTCGTACTCGACCTCGACACGGTCCGGAAGATCGTCGACGACTACCCGTTCGACCCCGAGCGAGAAGGCTGGCACCCGTATGTGCTGGTGACGCCCGAACCCGAGGTCCTGGACACACTTCTGAGCATCCGGGACGAGCTGGATCCGGACGTCGAACGGGTGCAGGCCGGTGACGGCGTCCTGTACTGGGAAGTCGAGCGGGGTATGACGCTGAAGAGCCGGTTCGGCAAGAGCACCGGCGCTCCCAAGCTCAAGGCGTTCACCACGACCCGGAATCTGCGCACGCTCCACAAGCTCCTGAAGTGACCCCTCGGTGACGGTTCTGGCGGTGGCGCTCGTCGCCGGAGTCCTCGTCTTCGCGGTCGTGCGTCCACGCAGGCTGCCCGAGATCGTCGCGGCCGCACCGGCCGCCGTCGTCGTGCTGGCCACCGGTCTGGTGACGCCGTCGGAGGCCTGGGACGAAGTGTCGGAGATGGCCCCGACCGTCGGGTTCCTGGCGGCGATCCTCGTCCTTGCGCACCTCGCGGACGCCATGGGTGTGTTCACCTGGATCGCGGGCCGGTTGCGGCGCGGAGCGCGCGGGGATCCGAAGAGGTTGCTGACTCTCGTATTCGCGGCGGCGGCTCTGACCACCGCGGTGCTGAGTCTCGATGCGACGGTGGTCCTGCTGACACCGGCGGTGATCGCCACGGCCCGCTCGCTGCGGATGGATCCGCGCCCCCATTCGTACGCCACCGCTCACCTGTCGAACACCGCATCGACCCTGCTGCCCGTGTCCAACCTGACGAACCTCATCGCGTTCTCGGCGACCGGGTTGAGCTTCCTGCATTTCACCGCCGTGATGGCACTGCCGTGGGCGGTGGCGATCATGGTCGAGCTGATCCTGTTCCGCGTATTCTTCCGGCGTCACCTCGTCCGGCCCGAGGCCGAGCCGGAGCCGAAACGCGATCCTCAGGCGCCGGCGGCCGCGCTGTCGATCATCGCGGCCACACTCCTGGGGTTCGCCGTGTCCGGCTTCGTCGGGGTCGCACCGGCATGGGTGGCCGCGGCGGGGGCGATCGTGCTGGGCGTCGTCGCCCTGCGCGACGGCCGGACCAGCGTGGGCCGGATCGTGTATTCGATCGACGTGTGGTTCTGCGCGTTCGTCCTGATCCTCGGCGTCGTCGTGGCCGGGGTCGCGAACGGTCCGATCGGCGACTGGATCGCCACCCGGCTGCCGACCGACACGTCGTTCACGGCGTTGCTCACGATGGCCGTCGTCGCCGCGGTCGCCGCGAATCTGGTGAACAACCTCCCCGCCACGCTGCTCCTGCTGGCAGCGCTCGGACCGCACGCTCCGACCGGACTCGTTCTGGCGATGCTGCTCGGTGTGAACCTCGGCCCCAACCTCACGTACGTGGGGTCGCTGGCAATCATGCTGTGGCGGCGCGTGGCCGCGCGGGCCGGATCTCCCGCAGATCTCCGGACGTTCACCATTCTCGCGCTGGTGACCACGCCGTTGACCCTGCTTGCTGCGGTCGTTGCCCTCTGGGCCTGTGAGTACTTGTCAACCGCCCGCGGTTGACAAGTACTCACAGGTGGGAGGTGTCGTTGACCAGGCGGACGGACGAGCCGCCGTCGGGATAGAACTCGGCGATGCTCAGCGACGCCAGATCCAGATGCAGCCGGTACAGAAGGGAGGGTCCCGCGTCGAGCGCCAGCTGCAACAGCGTCTTGATGGGCGTCACGTGGGTGACCACGAGGATGGTGGAGCCGCCATAGGTGGCAGTGAGGTCGTCGCGGACCTTCAGGATCCGCTCACGCACCTCGTCGAAGCTCTCCCCCGACGGCGGGCACACCGAGGTGTCCGACAACCACTTGCGGTGCAGTTCCGGGTCGCGGTCGGCAGCTTCCCGGAACGTAAGACCCTCCCACTCGCCGAAGTCGGTTTCGGTGAGGCCCTCGTGCACGGTGACCGGGAGTCCGAGCACCTTCGCCGCCGCCGTGGCGGTCTGCTGCGCGCGCCCCAGCGGGGACGACACCACGGCCGCGATTCCGTTGTTGCCCGCGAAGCGGGCGGCCGCGCCGTTCGCTTGGGCCTGCCCGATCTCGGTGAGAGCCGGGTTCCCGCGACCCGAGTACCGCCGGTCGACGGACAGCGCGGTCTGCCCGTGCCGGAGCAGCAGCATCCGGGTCGGGGCGTCCGTCGTGTCCATCCAGCCCGGTGCCGCGGGGGTGGTCTTCTCCGACTGGACGGCAGCAGGTTCCGGTTCGGCGTCGGAATTGCCGTCGGCGCCGTCCATGGCTTCGTTGGCGAGGCGGTCGGCGTGCGCGTTCTCGGCCCTCGGAATCCACGTGTACGTCACAGAATCGAACTGCCGGGCGAGTGTGGACGCCTTCCGCTGCAGCGGAATCATGTCCGGGTGCTTCACCTTCCAGCGCCCGGACATCTGCTCGACCACCAGCTTGGAGTCCATCCGCACGTCCACCTCGGACGCACCGAGATCGGCGGCGGCATCGAGACCGGCGATCAGGCCCCGGTACTCGGCGACGTTGTTCGTGACGATCCCGAGGGCCTTCTTGCGCTCGGCGAGGACGGTGCCCTGGGCGGCGTCGAACACCACGGCCCCGTAGCCCGCGGGTCCGGGATTGCCGCGGGAACCACCGTCGGCCTCGACGACGACCCGACCGGCACTCACAGACCCGACTCCTTGGTGCGCACCAGGATCGCGCCGCATTCGGAGCAGCGCGCCACGACGTCGGGTGCCGAGGCGGTGATGCGGGAGATCTCGCCGCGGTCGAGTTCGATGCGGCACGCTCCGCAGCGCCGCGCCTGCAGCAGCGCCGCTCCGACACCGTTCTGGCTGCGCTGCTTCTCGTAAACGGTGATCAGGTCGGCGGGGAACTGGTCGGCCAGCGCCGTGCGGTCGCGGATGCAGCGCTGCTCGGCGGCGTCCAGGTCCGCGACGGCGTCGTCCCGGCGGCGGGCGGCGTCGATGAGGTCTTCCTCGATCTGCGACAGCTGCGCACCCGCATGATCGTGGTCGGACTGCGACGCCTCGCGTCGTTCCATCACCTCGAGCAATTCGTCCTCGAGCAGTCCCTGACGGCGGACGAGGCTGCCGAGTTCGTGTTCGAGTTCGGTGAGCTGCTTCGATCCGACCGTTCCGCTTTGGAGCAGCGTGCGGTCGCGGTCCTCGCGCTGGCGGACGGCGTCGACCTCACCTTCGAGCTTGCGGATGTCGCGGTCGAGATCGTCGAGGACGATTTCGACGGCTACGGCCGCGTCCTTACGGGTGACGCGTTCCGCCTCGAGCCGCTCGACTTCCTGACGCTCCGGAAGCGCGGTGCGTCGGTGGGCGATCCTCGACAGCTCCGCATCGACGCCGGCGAGGTCGAGAAGCTTGGACTGCACCTGTGGTTCGACGTTCACGCGTGGTAACTCCTGCTGTCTTCTGTGAAGGGTTCTGGTGTGCAGATTGCTGGGTGTCAACCGTACCCCGGCGGATCACGGGTTTCGGCCGGACGGCGCTACGACGGCGACGCGCTGACCGACCACGGATCGGTCCGTACGGCCGACACCCGAACCTGCCATTCGGGTGTCCGACCGAAAGCGGTGTCGAGGACGCCCTTGGCCTGGCCGCACCACGGCTGCTCGCTCGCCCAGTGCGCGACGTCGATCAGGGCCGGACCTCCGGCGCGCAGGTGCTCGTCCGCCGGGTGGTGTCGCAGATCGGCGGTGACGTAGGCGTCCACGCCGAGTCGTGCGACGGCGTCCAGGTACGAGTCGCCCGAGCCGCCGCACACCGCGACGGTGCGGATCGTGGCTTCGGGGTCGCCCGCGGCTCGCACTCCCCACGTCGTGGCGGGCAGCGCGTCCGCCACCCGGTCGGTGAATTCCCGCAGCGACAGCGGCTCGGAGAGCTCCCCGACCCGCCCGAGGCCGCGGGGTCCGGGAAAGGTCGCCATCTCGAAGACGTCGAATGCGACCTCCTCGTACGGGTGGGCGGCGCGCATCGCGGCGAGCACCTTCAGCCGGATGCCGCGCGGGGCGATCACCTCCACCCGGCTCTCCTCCACACGTTCGAGCGCACCGACCGCGCCGAGGGTGGGGTTCGCGCCGTCGGTCGGGAGGAACTGGCCCTGTCCGGTGACGGACCAGCTGCAGTCGCGGTAGTTGCCGATGCGTCCGGCGCCCGCGTCGAACAGTGCGCGGCGCACCGTGTCGGCGTCGCCGGCCGGGACCAGGACGACCCACTTGTCCAGGTTCTCGGTGGGGTGCGGGTCGATCGGTCCGGTGACGGTGAGTCCGAGCGCCGCGGCCAGGGCGTCGGAGACGCCGGGGGCCGCGGAATCGGCGTTGGTGTGCGCGGTGAACAGGGCGCATCCGGCCTTGATCAGCTTGTGGACGAGAGCGCCCTTCGGCGTGTGGGCGCCGACGGTGTCGACACCGCGCAGCAGCAGCGGGTGGTGGACGAGGAGAAGGTCGGCGCCTGCGTCGATCGCCTCGTCGACCACCGCGGCGGTCGGATCGACCGCGATCGTCACCGTCGCCACCGTGTCGTCGGGGTCGCCGCAGACGAGGCCGACGGAGTCCCACGACTCGGCGAGCGCGGGCGGGTACGCCGCATCCAGGGTCGCGATCACGTCGGCGAGACGCACCGGGTTCACATGATCTCCTTCATCGCGTCGATCAGGACATCGGTCTGCTCGCGGGGGCGCACCGCGACCCGGAGGAGGTCGGGACCGAGTCCGGGGAACGTGTCGCATCGCCGCACGGCGATGCCCCGCTCGCGCAGTTGCTTCCGCACGAGTTCGCCGTCCGGCAGTCGGAGCAGCAGGAACGGTGCGACGGCGGGCTGGTGCACCGCGACGCCGATCTCACTCAGCCGCCGGATCAGGTAGTCCCGCCATTCACCCAGCACGACGGCGTGCTCCCGGGCGGCGGCGACGGCGTCCGGTTCGCTGCACGCGGCGATCGCCTCCACCTGCAGGCTTCCCAGTGGCCAGTGCGCCCGCCCCACCTGCAGGCGTTCGAGGATCTCCGGGGAGCCGAGCGCGTACCCGCAGCGCAGTCCGGCCAGTGCCCACGTCTTGGTGAGGCTGCGCAGCACCAGCACGTCGGGCAGCGAACGACCGGCGAGCGACTCGACCTCGCCCGGCACCGCGTCGGCGAACGCCTCGTCGACCACGACGATCCGGCCGGGGCGGCGCAGCCGCAGGATCTCCTCCGCCGGGTGCAGCACCGAGGTGGGGTTGGTCGGGTTGCCGATCACCACCAGGTCGGCGGATTCGGGGACCGCGGCGGAGTCCAGAACGTACGGATCGCCGAGCAGCACCTGCGTGACGGGAACGTTCGCCTCCCGCAGCGCCCACTCCGGTTCCGTGAACGACGGATGGATCAGCGCCGCCTCCCGGACTCCGAGCCGCGGGAGCATGGAGAAGCCCTCGGCCCCACCCGAGAGGAGCAGCACCTCGTCGGGCGAGCGGCCGTGCCGGGATGCCACGGCGGTCCGGGCGGCGCGATCGGCCGCGACGGTGGGGTAGGAACCCAGGCGCTGCAACGCGTCCGCGAGGCGCAGTCGCAGCCATTCCGGTGGCCTGTCGCCCTGCACGTTCACTGCGAAATCGAGGAGACCGGGCCCCGCATCCACGTCTCCGTGATGACGCAGGCTCTCCCGGCTACCGGCACGAATGTCCACAGCTGTCGAGCCTAGGGGACAATGGTCCGGTGACATCTCTCTCCACCTCCCCGTCCTCCGCCCCTTCTGCCCTGTCGGCTCCGATCGTGCTGTTCGATCTCGACGGCACGCTCACCGACTCCGCGCCCGGCATTCACGCCGGGTTCCGTCATGCGCTCGAGACGATCGGGCAGCCGGAACCGACCGACGAGATGATCGACGCCGTCATCGGCCCGCCGATGATCGACACGTTCCGGTCGATGGGCCTGGACGAGGACGTCGTGCAGCACGCGGTCGCGGCCTACTTCGAGCGCTACGACAACGTGGGGTGGGCGGAGAACGCCGTCTTCGACGGCATCGAGCAGGTGCTGATCGACGCCCGCGACAGCGGCAGACGGCTCGCCGTCGCCACGTCGAAGTCCGAGCGGTTCGCGATCCGCATCCTCGAACACTTCGAACTGGCCCACTACTTCGAGTTCATCGGCGGCGCCAGCGACGACGGCAGTCGCCGCGCCAAGTCGGACGTGATCGCCCACTCCCTCCGGAACCTGGGAGTCACCGCCACCGAGGGCGCCACCCCCGACGTCCTCATGGTCGGCGACCGTGACCACGACGTCCTCGGTGCCGCGCACTGGGGCATCCCCGCGGTGTTCGTCGAGTGGGGCTACGGTTTCCCGGCCGAGGCCGAGCGCGCGCACACGACGGCGCAGACCGTCGCCCACCTCGGGAAGATGCTCGATGCCGCGGCCTGACACCCCGCTGCACGTGACGTTCGTGTGCACCGGCAACATCTGCCGCTCCCCCATGGCCGAGAAGATCTTCGCCGAACACCTCCGCCGGGAAGCCCTCGACGACCGGGTGATGGTGAGCAGCGCCGGGACCCACGGCTGGCACGTCGGCCGCGAGGCCGACATCCGCACCAACGAGATCCTGAAGCTGAACGGCTATCCGACGGGCCACACGGCGGCGGAGGTCGGACCGTTCCATCTCGGCGCCGATCTGATCGTCGCTCTCGCCGCGAACCACGACCGTGAGCTTGCCCACATGGGCGTGCCCGACGAACGCCGCCGGCTGCTCCGCAGTTTCGACCCGGACGCGGACGCGTCGTCCGTCCCCGACCCGTTCTACGGCGACCTCGAGGACTTCGAACGAGTCCGCGTGCAGATCGAGGCCGCGGTGCCCGGGCTGCTCGACTGGGTGCGCAGCCGGTAACCCACGATCAGGGTCCCCACCTGCGAGCGGCTACCGTGGAGGCGTGCGAAGGCTGAGATTTCTGCTGCGACCCGGCTGGTTGGTGTTGGCCCTGGTGGTCGCCGGATTCGCGTTCATGTGTTTCTACGTGCTCGCGCCGTGGCAACTCGGCAAGAACACGTCGACGGAGCACCGAAACCAGCTGATCGCCGACTCGGTCGACGCCGACCCCGTCCCGCTGGAGACGTTGCTGTCCGGCGCGGCCCCGAATCCGGACGACGAGTGGCGCCGCGTCACCGCGACCGGGTCCTACGTCCAGAACAGTGATCTGCTGGTCCGGTTGCGGTCCATCGAATCGCAGCCCGCGTACGAGGTCCTGACCCCGCTGCAACTGACCGACGGTCGCACGATCCTGGTCAACCGCGGCTACGTCCGACCGGTCCAGGGAACCGAGCCGCCGCCGGTGGATCCGCCACCGGCCGGGCAGGTGACGCTCGACGGTCGCGTCCGCAAATCCGAGGGCACCATCCCCGGCAAGGAGCCGATCACCGAGAACGGGCTCCGCCAGGTGTATTACATCGACGCGGATCAGATCAGCGGTTTCATCGGCATCGATCTCGTCGACGCGTACGTGCAACTCGAACCCGATCAGCCCGGCGGCCTCGGGACCATCGCGCTCCCGCAACTCGACGCGGGCCCGTACCTGTCGTACGGCTTGCAGTGGCTGGCGTTCGGCATCATGGCCCCGCTCGGCCTGGCCTACTTCATCCGCGCGGAGTGGCGGGAACGCCGCAAGGAGAAGTCCGCGAAGCCTTCCGGAGACACCGCTCCGGCTCCCGCACCGGTGGCCCGGAAGAAGCCGTTCACCCGAAGCAAGCCGGTGGAGTCAGCGCCGCGGACGGCGGCGGAAGCGAAGCTGGCCGACCGCTACGGCAAGGGCCGCTGACACCAGCGCCGCGCCGCCCTGCACCGCGGCGGACAGCCGCACCGCACGGTCGAGGTCGCCGGGCCGCGGCGACGGCCCGGAGCCGAGGGCGGGTCGCATCTCGACGCCGTGCGCATACTCGGTGCGCCCGCCCAGCGAGATCCCGAGGGCGCCCGCCGCGCTGGCCTCCGCAACACCCGCGTTGGGGCTGGGGTGCTGGGACGCGTCGCGCCGCCACGCCTCCCACGCCTCGGTCGGCGACCCGCCGACCGTCGGTGCGGCCGCGACGGACAGCGCACCCGTCAGGCGGGCGGGCAGCAAATTGAGGACGTCGTCCCACCGTGCCGCCGCCCAACCGAAGTTGGTGTACTTCGGCGAGCGGTACCCGACCATCGCGTCCAGGGTGTTGGACGCCCGGTAGGCGAACAGTCCCGGGATTCCGGCCACCGCGCCCCACACGAATGCCCCGACCGCCGAGTCGGACGTGTTCTCGGCCACCGACTCCAGCGTCGCCCGCGTCAGTCCGTCGACGCCGAGCACGCTGGGATCGCGACCGCACAGCGACGGCAGCAGGGCGCGTGCGGCGGCAAGATCGTCCGCCTCCAGATGTGCGGCCATGGTCGATCCGGTCCGTCCCAGCGACGTTCCGCCGAGCACGGCCCACGTCGCGACGGCCGTTCCGGCTGCCTCGCCTGCCCATCCCCCGCGCCGCGCCACCCGTGTCGCGCCGACCCCCAGACCCGCCGCGCCGCCGACGAGGACGGCCACGTGCAGCACCCCGGCCGACCGGGAGTTGCGGTACGTCGCCTTCTCCAATGCCATTGCAGTGCGACCGAATCCGGCCACGGGGTGCCACCGGGCCGGATCGGCGAACACGCGGTCGGCGACGAAGCCGAGAAGCAGGCCGGCAGCACGCGCGGTGGCGGGACGGGAGGTTCGATGCACGCCGATATTTGTATCAACTAACGTTGCAGTCGATGTAAAGGAGCGTCCCATGAGTGCCGCGATCGACGAGTACCTGGCAGGCAAGGACCCGGACGCCACCGAGCGCCTACTGCAGTTCCGTGACCTCGTTCTCGCGTGCGGCGAGGTGGACGAGCGCGTCCACCGGACCGAGATCGCGTGGGCTCGTGCCCGCGTCTTCGCTGCCGCGTTCATCTATTCGTCGCGGCTCGAGATCGCCCTCGACCTGCGCCGCCGCGTCCATCACCCGCAGCTACGCGAGGCGTTTCCCACCACGAAGACGGTGATCACGCACCGCTTGACGATCACCTCCGACGATCAGCTCGACGACACCCTGGCCGCGCTCCTCGCCGAGGCCTACGACACCGTGGGTCCGGGCACTCGCGCGCGCTAGCTGAGGGCACAATTGCGCACCGATTCGCCGGAAACCCGCGCAATAGCGTCGGCGTCTCACCAATCCGTCGGCAGCTGCGAACGACGCACCCGTTCCGGTCGGTATGTCGGATTCCTGAAACTCTGCTGAGTATCTCGCCAAGCACCCTTTCCTGCGCCTACCATGGTAAATGCCGCCTCGTTCCCCCCATTCAGGGGCGGCGCACGGCCCCGCCCTGCTCACATCTTCGGTGCTGACTCAACACACCCACGTGGCCCGGCGGGGTTCTGCGCGTCCGGTGGAATTCGTGTGAGGCATTGGTTTCGCCGACTGCGCCTGGGACGATCGACGTGTGGGCAACGACGTGACGAAGCTCGGCGACGACGAACTGATCGTCCAGCTGGACGAGTGCCGAGCTCGGCTCGGAGAGTCGATTGCGAACGACTACGGCTGCGAAACGGTGCGCGGCATCACCAGCCGGGTCGGGGAACTCGAGGCCGAAGCCGAACGCCGAGGCTTGCACACCCCTCGATGAACGACCGGAAGCTAGGTGCGCGTTGAGCGTGTCGTCGTGGGAGCAGACCACACCGGGGCCGCACCCCCGCCCTCCTCATAGCGGTCGATCTTCACGATGCCCGCCCCGGATTCGGCGGGCCGGTGTGTCTCGTTGACGGCCTGGAAGTCTGATTCGAAGGTCTTGTCGCTCGACGTGCCGTTGCGCAGCGTCACCTTGTACCTGGGCATGTCTGGAATATGCCACTGCAGGCGAAGCTGCGGGCGATGAACAGGTTAACTCCGCGAAACCTGTCACAACGCCGCAGCTGAACTGAAATAACACAAATCTGTGTCATTTCAGTCAGAACTGCTATCTTCGATACTGTGCCGTCCGACACACAGCTGATCTTCGCCGACCACGTCGGCCGCTTCTACGCACGCCGGTACGGATTCCCGCCGATGGCGGGACGGCTGCTGGGGTACCTGTTCGTCTGCGATCCGCCGCAACAGACGATCGACGAACTGGGCGGGGCGTTGCTGGCAAGCCGGAGTGCCGTCACCGGGGCGGTCAAGCTGCTCGAGGGCTACCGGATGGCGCGGCGGACCCGCGTGGCCGGCGAGCGGGTGGACCGGGTGAGCCTGGACCCGGCGAGTCAGCAACCGCAGAACTTCGATTCCGCCCTCCACCGCGAGCACGCGGCGCTGTTCCGGGAGGGATTGGCGCTGCTGGCCGATGCTCCACCCGAACGCCGCGCCCCACTCGAGGAGATGGTCGCGCTGGCCGACTTCCTCAGCGAGCGACTTCCGGCCCTGCTGGACGAGTGGCACACGCATCGCGACGCCCTCCGAGATCGGCAATTCAGGAAACTCGATCGAGAAGAGGAAGTACATCATGACTGAATCCGAGCTGTCCGCCCTGCGCGAGCAGGCCGACAACGGTGACTCGACGGCGCTCGACATCCTGATCGAGCTCGCCGGCGAACGGGGTGACATGGACGAACTCAGGCGCCTCGCCGACAACGGCAGCTCCGACGCGGCCGACCAGCTCGTCGAACTCGCCACGGAGCTGGGCGATTTGAACGAACTCCGCCGACTCGCCGACAACGGCAATATCACCGCCGCAGAGCAGCTGATGGATCTCACCGAGGAGTGAGATGGAGTGAGCGGCAGCCGAACGCGGGTACCACGGTGAACACCGGCATCGAGAAAGCCCCGACCTGCGCGGAAACGCAGATCGGGGCTTTGCCTGACGGTGGGCGCGGAGGGTTTCGAACCCCCGACCGCTGGTGTGTAAAACCAGAGCTCTACCACTGAGCTACACGCCCGAACATCCGGCGAGAACCTCGCCGGATGCGCATCAGGACTCTAGCGTGGCGAGCGCTTTCTCCCAAGCTCCCTGGTCACGGGCCTCTCCGGGCCCATTCATCTCGGCGAACCGGATGACGCCTTCTTTGTCGATGACGAAGGTGCCGCGGTTCGCGAAGCCCAGCTTCTCGTTGAAGACGCCGTACTGCTGCGCGACCGAACCGTGCGGCCAGAAGTCGGCGAGCAGCGGGAAGGTGTATCCCTGCTCGGCGGACCAGATCTTGTGTGTCGGCGACGCACCGACGGAGAGCGCGAGAATCGCAGTCTCGTCGTTCTCGAACTTCGGCAGTTCGTCGCGAACCTTGCAGAGTTCACCCTGACACGTTCCGGTGAACGCGAGGGGGTAGAACACGAGCAGGACGTTCTTCTTTCCGCGGTAATCGGAAAGCGTCACTTCCTGATTGTTCTGGTCCTTGAGGGTGAAATCGGGGGCGGTGGTGCCCACCTCGAGCGGCATGACGTAATCCTTCGGTGAGTGAACGAAAAGGTGAGACTGCTCAGCGCTTGTTCGCGGGACGCGACTTCGGCTGAACCAGACGGCTTCCCGACCAGTCCCCGAGATTTGCCGCCGACGTCTGGGTGAGACCGGCTGTGGGTGCGGACTCGGCGATCTCGCTGGGCTCCACGTGACCGGGCTGACCGGTCTTGGGGGTGAGGACCCACACGAATCCCTCGTCGGCCAGGGGGCCGATGGCATCCATGAGGGCGTCGACGAGGTCTCCGTCTTCGTCGCGCCACCACAGCAGCACGACGTCGATCACCTCGTCGGAATCCTCGTCCAGCAGTTCTCCACCGATGGTGTCCTCGACCGCGGCACGCAGGTCGTCGTCGGTGTCCTCGTCCCAGCCCAGTTCCTGTACCGCCATGTCGGCAGTGATCCCGAGTTTCTGAGCGTAGTTTTGGGCGTCCGCCGCGGCGACCACGGTGGGGTCCTCCTTTTGTTGACGGTGCTCGGATACCCGAACACCGTGCCGGATGAAGATCAATTAGGTGAAAGCGAACATGCTCGAACGCTTTCGCGCAAGCCGACCACGCGAATTTTTCTCAGAAAGTAGTGATGCGTGGTCATCGACAGAGCCTACGGTGCGGGAGTCACGATGTGGGGCAGGCGGCCCGAATCGAGTCGCTGAGCTCGTCTCCACGGCTGGCGAGCGTGTTCAGAATGTCTCCGCGTTGCCCACCGTCGACGGCAGCCGCGAGTTCCCGATAGTTGTTCGAGTAATCGGTGAGCAGTCCGGTCAGCTCGGCCGGAAGCGTGGGTGTGGCAGCATTCGCCCCGTCGGCCGCCGCCCGAAGTGCCGCCGCCGCGGCGCTCGCCTTCGCACCGGTGTCCGCGGCGTCGGCGTTGGCGGCGTCGATGAAGGCGTTGTAGGTGTCGATGGTGTCGCCGGCACGGTTCACGAACATCGTGCACTGCTCCACGAGCGCCTCCCGCTCGGTCGCGGCCTTCTGTGAGGACGACGCGGCCACCGATGAGGACGTCGCCTCCGCGGCGTACTCGGCAGCCTGAGAATCGTTCTGCTGCGCGGTCCCCTCGATCGTGCCGCCGCATCCGGCGATGACGCTCACACCGACGATGGCCGCGACGGCAGCACTCGCCGGCCCCCAGCGGCGCGACGACGTGCGCATTCGTCTCCCCCATGTTTTCGACGACATCGATAAGTTCAACATTCGGCCCCGGATCTGCGCAAACGCTACCGGAGAGTAACCCGAACACAGTGTGCCGACTGAGCCGCGATGGTGAAAGATAAGGGTTGCGCCATATTCATAAAGGAGATGGGTCGGGCCTAACAAGGCCGCGATCGCATGGAGAGGACGCCACACCGCGCGTCCCACCACAATGAGGAGCAACGTTGTCAGACCTGATCCAGGGACCCGCGTCTCAACCGGATTCCGCCGTACCCGGCGCCGGAGCGGCCCAACCTTCCAACCCCAGTGCGACCCCGGGTTCCGACGGCCGCGTTCGCGTCATCCGTGAGGGTGTTGCGTCTTATCTGCCGGATATCGACCCGGACGAGACCACGGAGTGGTTGGAATCGTTCGATGGACTGTTGGA
>NZ_JBHWUE010000053.1:0-76747 GCF_042738615.1 Rhodococcus sp. NPDC059968 | reverse complement strand
AGCACCATCCGACGCGCCGTGTTACCCCAGGTCGGCAACCGACGGGCGGCCCGAACGACCGACCATGATCAACTTATCCAGGAAACTCCCGCTAGGCCTGCGTAGAGGTCCGGCTTACCGAAGAAGCGTTCTCCGATGTCCTGGTCGTCGTCCTCTGCGAGAGCTGTGACGAGCGAAACCAGCATTGCCAGGGCCGGTGCCGCCTCCACCGGCAGCCCCAGCTGTTCCGCGTACACGCGGATCAACAGAACTTGGCCATACTCGTCGAAATCGAATCCGCGCGGGGCGACAAGTTGCCCGGAACGGTCGAAGTCGGCGGCCTCGACCATTTCTGCCAATGGCAATGTCGGCACTGCGAACGCCGCCGGATCGTCGACCAGGAGCTGCCAGACCTCCTCTTCCAGATCGACTACCGCGCTCTCGGTCAACCGCTGAGTGAACCGCGGCGCAAGATCGGGAGCGTCCGCAACCGGCTCGGCGACGAAGTCGAGGTGCACCCCACTGTCCGACGTCGAAAGCGCGAGAAGGTCTCCGGGAGAACGCTGCACAAGGGTGCCCTTCGGAAGGACGAGAACTGCCTCATCCGACCAGGGCCCGCCGTCCACGCCTCTCACAGCCAGCTCGTCAGCGTGCTCGCCGCCGAACGCGACCGCGAAGCCATCGACCTCGGGCTCCCCGGATGCGAGGTGCAGGAGTGGCTCGAAATCCTCCATCTCCACGACGTCGGCCGAGATCTCCCACGCGGTGAGGCGGTGCGTGAGGACGCGTCCCGAGAGCAGAACGTCGAGCGCGACGTTCCGGCCGTCAGGGAGATATCCGAGTAGCGGCGCCTCGAGGTCCACCACGTCTTCGAGCAGCTCGTGTATGTCACCCCTGCCCGAATCTGCAAGCGCGACTGCCAGCTCCCGGTCGGAAAGGGGGCCGCGCTCCCGCAGCAAACCCATAGCGGCATCGAGCAGTTCGTCTTGGTCTGCGATCACGGATCCGATCGTAGTGACGACTCCGTCACGGCGACGGGTGTCGGGCACGACTGCGCACAAACTGCAGGCGACACGCCGGGCGTGCGCTGCACTACTGCGCACTCGGCGAGGAGCGACAGATTCTTCCCAGGTTGTTCTAAGGTTCTTCGGGGAAGCTGGTCGGCATGAGTGAAGACCGACGGATTTCCCGCCTGCTTCCCGTTCGCCGCGTCCTGGCGGCAGCCGGAATCGCCGGACTGGTCGCCGGTGGTGGTATGGCGGCGGCAGCGGACCCCGCGACCCCCGATTCGGCGGTGGCGGCGCCCCTCGTCTCGGCAGGATTCGGCGCACCGGACGCCCTGTCCAGCGGTTCCTGAGATCCCGAGACCGGAGAACCACCACATGACCAGCGCACGCAGCGCAACCGAATGGTCCACCTGGGGTGTGCACGCACGCATCGTCGTCACCGACCCCGATGCTCTGAGCTCGGCGTCGAATCTGATCCGCGGATACCTCGCGGCCGCCGATGCCGCCGTCAACCGGGACCGCGGGGACGCCGAGATCCGCTCGCTCGACGCGGGCCCGAACACGGTCACACCGATGTTCGCGCGGTTCCTCACCGATGCCCTCGCCGCTGCGCGCACCACGGAGGGCGCACTCGACCCCACGGCGTCGGCCCTCGCACCCCAGTCGTGGCGATCGATCACCGTCGATGGCACCGAGGTCACGCTCCCCGCCGGGGTGGAACTCGATCTGACGGCCACCGCCCGGGCCAGTTCCGCGGACCATTGTGCGTCGACGACGGCGGAGCTGCTCGGGTGTGGCGTCCTGGTGGCGCTCGGCGGAGACATCGCCACCGCCGGGCCCACACCACCGGGCGGCTGGCAGGTCCAGGTCCAGGACCTGCCGGGCGACCCCACCTGCCAGGTGTCGATCCCGTCGGGTGCGGCCGTCGCGACGGCCAGCACCGTCAAACCCCTGCACCCCGACTCGATCTCGTTGTGGCGGACCGTGTCCGTGGTGGCCGAGTCGTGCACCACCGCGCACGCATCGAGCGCGGCGGCGGTCGGGATGGGCGGCGGTGCGGTCGACTGGCTCACCAACCTCGAGCTGCCTGCCCGGCTGGTGGATCAGGAGTTCCGGGTGGTCACCCTGGGCGGGTGGCCGAGCTAGCTCCAGCTATTCCTGCAGGCGAACCGTGTACTGGGCGTCGCGCAGGGCGTCGAGGAGATCCTGCCGGTGTCCGGGGCCACGGGTCTCGACCGTGAGGAACACCTCCACCTCGTCGAGCGCGAGCGCGCCGCCGGTGCGGGAGTGGACGACGTCCACGACGCTGGCGCCGTTGCCGCTGATCACCCCGAGGAGACTGACCAAACCACCCGGTCGGTCCGGAATGGTCACGTGCACACCGAGATACCGTCCGGCCGCCCGAAGACCGTGATTGACGACATGGGTCAGCAGCAACGGGTCGATGTTGCCGCCGGACAGCACCGCGCACACCTTCCCGGTGAGTCCCAGCTCTTCCGTCGAGCAGCTGATCAACGCGGCCACCGCCGCCGCGCCCGCAGGCTCCACGATGAGCTTCGCGCGTTCGAGGCACAGGAGCAGCGCCCGGGACAGGGCGTCCTCGCTGACCGTGACGATGGCGTCGACCTGCGAGCCGACGTGCGCGAACGGCACGTCGCCGGGCCGGCCGACCGCGATGCCGTCGGCCATGGTCGACATGGCCTCCAGCGGAATCGGGCGGCCCTCCGCCAGCGAACGCGGCCAGGCGGCCGCCTGTTCGGCCTGGACGCCGACGATCCGCACGTCCGGCCGGGTGGCCTTCACCGCCGCGGCGATGCCCGCGATCAGCCCACCACCGCCGGTCGGGACGACGACCGTGCCGACGTCGGGTTCCTGCTCGAGGATCTCGAGCCCCACGGTCCCCTGCCCGGCGACGATGTCGACGTGATCGAAGGGATGGATCAGGACGGCGCCGGTCTCGTCCGCGAACTCCTTCGCGGCGACGAGCGCGTCGTCCACCGTGTCGCCGGTGAGATGGACGGTGGCGCCGTACGCCTTCGTGGCGACGAGTTTCGGAAGAGGCGCGCCGGTGGGCATGAACACGGTGGACGGGATGCCCAGTTCCGTAGCCGCCCAGGCCACGCCCTGCGCGTGATTGCCCGCGCTGGCCGCCACGACCCCGCAGGCCCGTTCGGCGACCGACAGATTCGCGATCCGGTTGTACGCACCGCGCGGTTTGAAAGATCCTGTGCGCTGCAGATTTTCGCACTTCAGCGACACCACGTGCCCGCATCGTTCCGACAGCGCCCGGGACGCGATCACCGGCGTCCGGCGCATGACGGGGTCCAGCAGCTTACGAGCTGCTCTGATCTGATCCAGCGTGACAGGCTCCACGCGGGCCAGCATAAGGCCTTCGGCCCGTGCGCCTTTTTGGTAGCGGTGGCTACCAAAAAGGCGCACGAGCGGCGAAGCCGCCTACTACTTCAGCGCTTGCTCGATGTCGCCCACGAGGTCGGCGGCATCCTCGATCCCGACGGACAGGCGAACCAGGTCGTCCGGGACCTCGAGGAGCGAACCGGCGGTGGAGGCGTGGGTCATGGCGCCCGGATGCTCGATCAGCGATTCGACGCCGCCGAGCGACTCGGCCAGCGTGAAGATCTCGGTGCGCGAGCAGAAGTCCAGCGCGGCCTGCTTGCCGCCGGCGAGGCGGACGGAGATCATGCCGCCGAAGCGGCGCATCTGCTTCTCCGCGACCTTGTGGCCGGGGTGCGACTCGAGTCCTGGGTAGATCACCTGGGACACCGCGGAGTGGCCGGCGAGCAGTTCGACGACCTTCTCGGCGTTGTCGCTGTGCCGCTCCATGCGCAGGGAAAGGGTCTTGATGCCGCGGAGCGTGAGGAACGCGTCGAAGGGTCCGGGGACGGCGCCTGCACCGTTCTGCAGGAACGCGAACGCCGTGTCGAGCTCCTCGTCGTTGGTGACGAGTGCGCCACCGACGACGTCGGAGTGACCGCCGATGTACTTGGTGGTCGAATGCAGCGCGACGTCGGCACCGAGCTGCAGCGGTTGCTGCAGGTACGGCGACGCGAACGTGTTGTCGACGACAATCTTCGCGCCGGCGTCGTGCGCCACGTCGGACAGCGCCTCGATGTCACCGATGTTGAGGAGCGGGTTGGTGGGCGTCTCGACCCACACGAGCTTGGTGTTGGGCCGGATCGCTGCCCGGACCGCGTCCACGTCGGACACCGCGGCGGGCGTGTACTCGATGCCCCACTGGGTGAAGACCTTGTCGATCAGGCGGAACGTTCCGCCGTAGGCGTCGTTCGGGATGACGAGGTGGTCGCCGGGGCGGAGCGCGGCACGGAGCAGGCAGTCGGTGGCGGCCATGCCGGAGCCGAAGGCACGACCGTACGTGCCCGATTCGAGGGCGGCGAGGTTGGCCTCGAGCGGTCGTCGGGTGGGGTTACCGGTGCGGGCGTATTCGAATCCGTTACGCATGCCGCCGACGCCGTCCTGCGCGAACGTCGAACTCGCGTAGATCGGGACGTTGACGGCGCCCGTCTGCGGGTCGGGGTCGAATCCTGCGTGCACGGCCTTGGTGGAGAACCCCTGCCAGCTGATGTTGTCCGCTTTGCTGCGCTGCTCACTCATGGCCCCCACACTAGTGGGGACCTAATTCTCCAGATACTCCGCGATGGCGAAGGCCACGTCGAGCTTGGTTGCGTCGCTGACGGAGGGGTCGAGTGCGTTGACGATGATGCTGTGTTCCGGGGTGAGCAGCGCCATGGCCACGACGTCGAGGACCACCCCGCCGAACTCCGCGGAACGGGGGTCCGGGACGACGTTCGTTCCGTTCCGCATCTCGACGAGGACGGCAGGATCCGTCACCTGCGGCTTGACCGACGCGGTGATGGTGCTCATGACGTTGGTCGGCCCCTTGGACCATGAGCAGGTCGGATCGGTCGATCCGGGCAGGACGGCCTCGGTGAGATGCGGCCGATCCGACACCAGACGACCGAGCGCCTTCGTCAGCGCAGCGCAGTCGGCGGACGCGTCCGAAGAAGAGGTGCCCGAAGACACCGAGTCGACGTCCGACGATCCCGATTGTGCGACCGCGGCACCCTCGATGCTGTTCCCGCATCCGGCGGCGGCGAACCCGAGCAGGGCGACCGGGACCACCAGAACACGACGTAGAGCACTCACTGTGACTCCCCCTCACGGACACCGGACCGGTACCCCGCTGTGCACCGTACGTTCCGTGCGCAGCGGGGACCAGTGTTGGCGCGCCCGGCCCTCGACGTGTCGTCTAGGAGCCGGCGCTGAGGAAACCGAGAAGGTCGTGGCGGGTGATGACCCCGGCGGGCTTGCCGTCGTCGACGACCATCAGCGCGTCGGTGTCGCCGAGCGCCTTGGTGGCGGCCGATACGGGCTCGCCCGAACCGATGAGCGGGAACGGCTTGCTCATGTGCTTCTCCACCGGGTCGGCCAGGTGCGCGCGTCCCTCGAACACGGCACTCAGCAGGTCGCGCTCGGTGACACTGCCCGCCACTTCACCGGCCATGACGGGCGGCTCCGCACCGACGACGGGCATCTGGGACACCCCGTACTCGCGGAGGATCTCGATGGCGTCGCGCAGTGTCTCGGACGGGTGGGTGTGGACGAGGTCCGGGAGTTCGCCGGACTTGCCGCGCAGCACGTCGCCGACGGTCTTCTCGTCGGGCTTGCCGTCGAGCGGGGTGCGGAGGAACCCGTAGGACGCCATCCACTTGTCGTTGAAGATCTTCGACAGGTATCCGCGGCCACCGTCCGGCAGCAGCACGACGATGACGGCGTCGGGGCCCTCGCGCTTGGCGACCTCGAGTGCGGCGACGACGGCCATGCCGCAGGAGCCGCCGACCAGCAAGCCCTCTTCGCGGGCCAGACGACGGGTCATCTCGAAGGAGTCGGCGTCGGACACGGCGATGATCTCGTCGGGGATGGACGGGTCGTAAGCGCTCGGCCAGAAGTCCTCGCCCACGCCCTCGACCAGGTACGGACGGCCGGTGCCACCCGAGTACACGGAACCCTCGGGGTCGGCGCCGATGACCTTGACCTTGCCGCCGGACACCTCCTTGAGGTAGCGGCCGGTGCCGGTGATGGTGCCACCGGTGCCGACGCCCGCGACGAAGTGGGTGATCTTGCCGTCGGTGTCGGCCCAGATCTCGGGGCCGGTGGTCTCGTAGTGGCTCTGCGGGCCGCCCGGGTTGGAGTACTGGTTGGGCTTCCAGCCGCCGGGGAGCTCGCGTGCAAGCCGGTCGGAGACGCTGTAATAACTGTCCGGGTGCTCCGGCGCGACCGCGGTGGGGCACACCACGACCTCGGCGCCGTAGGCCTTGAGAACGTTCCGCTTGTCTTCGCTGACCTTGTCGGGGCAGACGAACACGCACTTGTATCCGCGCTTCTGGGCCACCAGGGCGAGGCCGATGCCGGTGTTGCCGGACGTGGGCTCGACGATGGTCCCGCCCGGCTTCAGCTCACCGGACGCCTCCGCGGCGTCGATCATCTTGACCGCGATACGGTCCTTCGAGCTTCCACCCGGATTGAGGTATTCGATCTTGGCTGCAACGGTCCCGTGGTTCTCCCCGATGACAGAAGAGAGCTTGACGAGAGGGGTGTTGCCGATCAGGTCGACGACGTGTTCCGCGATGCGCATGCCTCCATGCTCCCAGATGCCCTGATCCGATGCTCACGGACGTCCGGCACGGGGGCCCCGATCCGACTAGATTGGTGCGGACGCAGTCCGCTGGAACCCGTGAGATGAGCACCAGGTAGCGGAAAGGTGAGACCAGTGCCCAAGAGGACCTGGCAGACCGGAGTGAAGGCCGGCGCCGCGGCTGTCGTGGCAGGTTCGAGCGCAGGCACGCTGTCGTGGGCGGCGTACTCCTATCTGATGTCCCAGGCGACGACGGCCCGCGGTGTGATCGGGCACAACGTCGCCAAGCCGCCGGAGGCCGACGGCGTCTACTCCCCCGGCGCCGCGGTCCCCGAACGCTGGGTGCGGACCACGCCGTACGACGTCCATCTGATGATCTTCGGCGACTCCACGGCTGCCGGGGTGGGATGCCTGTCGGCGGACGAAGTGCCCGGCGTGCAGATCGCGCGGCGCCTCGCCGACGAGACCGGCAGGCGGATCCGGCTGAGCACCAAGGCCATCGGCGGTGCCACGTCCCGCGGACTCAGCGGGCAGGTGGACGCGATGTTCGTGGCCGGACCGCCGCCGGACGCCGCGGTGATCCTGGTCGGCGCGAACGACGTGACGTCAAAGAACTCCATCCGGGCGTCGGCGCGCAGGCTCGGGGAGGCCGTCGAACGGCTCCGCGCCCACGACTGCGCGGTCGTGGTCGGAACGTGCCCCGACCTCGGGGTGGTGACCGCGATTCCGCAGCCCCTGCGGACCGTCGTCCGGACGTGGGGTTTGCGGCTGGCCCGGGCGCAGGCGGCCGCGACCAGCGCGGCGGGAGGCCACCCGGTGGCGCTGGCCGACCTGCTGGCGCCCGAGTTCCTGGCGGCTCCCGACCGGATGTTCTCCTCCGACCACTTCCACCCGTCGGCGGCGGGGTACGAATTGGCGGCGATCCAGATCGTGCCCGTTCTCGCGACCGCCCTCGGCATGTGGCACGGCGGCCCGCTGCCCGACCTGCCCGAGGTGTCGGAGGCCGCGGAATCACGCAAGCTGTCGACCCGAATGACAGCCTCGCTCAACCGTTTTCTGTGGCGACGCACTGCGAGGCGACGCGCACCTGCCAGCCTCGACGAACTCCTCGCGATCGAGGAGGCGTCCGCGTCCAGGACGCGACGGGTCGCTGAGTGAGATGGCGATGCCCCCGGTGCCGCCCGGCAACGTAAGTTGTCGGGAAGGCCACAAAACGGGTGGTCTGCAACACAGTGCAGACCCCCGCAATTGACAAAGGAGTTTTCATGCCCGAGGCAGTCATCGTCTCCGCAGTACGCTCACCGATCGGCCGAGCCATGAAGGGCTCGCTCAAGACCATCCGCCCGGATGATCTGACGACGCAGATGGTGGCCGCAGCGCTGGCGAAGGTCCCCGAACTCGATCCCACCGAGATCGACGACCTGCTCCTCGGCTGCGGTCAGCCCGCCGGCCAGTCGGGTTTCAACATCGCCCGCGTCGTCGCGGTGGAACTGGGCTACGACTTCCTGCCCGGCGTCACCGTCAACCGCTACTGTTCCTCCTCGCTGCAGACCACCCGCATGGCACTGCACGCGATCAAGGCCGGCGAGGGCGACGTGTTCATCTCCGCCGGCGTCGAGTCGGTGTCCAGCTTCGTCACCGGCAACGCCGACGGCCTGCCGAACACCAAGAACCCGAGGTTCGCCGACGCCGAGGCGCGCACCGCGACGCTCGCCGAGGGCGGCGTCGCCTGGACCGACCCGCGTGAGAACGAGCAGATTCCCGACGTCTACATCGCCATGGGCCAGACGGCCGAGAACGTCGCATCGGCCACCGGCATCACCCGCGAGGAGCAGGACCACTGGGGCGTCCGCTCCCAGAACCGCGCGGAGGAAGCCATCAAGAACGGCTTCTTCGAGCGGGAGATCACCCCGGTCACCCTCCCCGACGGCACCGTCGTGTCCACCGACGACGGCCCGCGCGCCGGCACCACCTACGAGGGCATCAGCCAGCTCAAGCCCGTGTTCCGGCCGGACGGCACCGTCACCGCAGGCAACGCGTGCCCGCTCAACGACGGCGCCGCCGCGCTCGTCATCATGTCCGACACCAAGGCCAAGGCCCTCGGCCTGACCCCGCTGGCCCGGATCGTGTCCACCGGTGTGTCCGGACTGTCCCCCGAGATCATGGGCCTCGGCCCGATCGAGGCCGTCAAGAAGGCCCTCGCCATCGCGGGCAAGTCCATCTCCGACATCGACCTGTTCGAGATCAACGAGGCGTTCGCCGTCCAGGTTCTCGGATCGGCCCGCGAACTGAAGATCGACGAGGACAAGCTGAACATCTCCGGCGGCGCCATCGCCCTCGGCCACCCGTTCGGCATGACCGGTGCCCGCATCACCAACACCCTGCTCAACAACCTGCGCGAGCAGGACAAGACGTTCGGCGTCGAGACCATGTGTGTCGGCGGCGGGCAGGGCATGGCAATGGTCCTCGAGCGCCTGAGTTAGGCGGCTCCGCCGCTCGTGCGCCTTTTTGGTAGCGGTAGCGACCAGAACGGCGCACGGGCGCGAAGCGCGAGAAGGCCCCGAGAGCTTCTGCTCTCGGGGCCTTCTCGCGCTTTCGCGCCTAGTCGCTGTTGAAGTAGCTCAGGAGTCGCAGGATCTCGACGTACAGCCACACGAGGGTGACGGTGAGCCCGAATGCGACGCCCCATGCGGCCTTCTCCGGCGCCTGGGCGCGGATCAGCTGGTCGGCGGCGTCGAAGTCCAGCAGGAAGCTGAATGCGGCGATACCTATGCAGACGAGGCTGAAGATGATCGCCACGGGACCGCCGTCGCGGAGGCCGAGGCCGCCTTCGGTGAAGAAGCTGGCGATCACGTTGCCGAGGACGAGGACGACGACACCGATGAGGGCGCCGATGATCATCCGGGTCAGGCGGGGCGTGACTCGGATCGCGCCCGTCTTGTAGACGACGAGCATGCCGAAGAACACGCCGAACGTGCCGAGTACGGCCTGGCCGATGAGCGCCGCTCCGCCGACTCCGCCGAACGTGATGTCGGTGAACATGAACGACAGGGCGCCGAGGAACAGGCCCTCCGCCACCGCGTAGGCGAGGACGATGCCCGGGTTGTCCATCTTGCGGCCGAACGTGGCCACGAGGACCAGCACGAGACCGACGAGGCCACCGCCGATGACCAACGGGCCCGCGAGGTTCGCGTTGTTGCTCACCAGGAAGTAGGAGATGATCGCCGACACCGTGAGCACGCCGAGCGTGACACCCGTCTTGGTAACGACGTCGTCGATGGTCATCGAACGGTAGTCGGGGCCCGTCCGGTAGGGCTCGGCCTGCGTGTACTGGGGCTGGCCGAACTGCTGCGTGACCTGCGCTGCGCCGGCCGTCGTAGATCCGAACGAGGCGTATCCGCCGCTGCCCTCTTGTTTGGGCAGGTTGCGGAACACCGGGTTACTGGTGGTGCGCACCGTGCACATCCCTTCTCGTGGCTCGCCGGGTGGATCCGGGTTTCTTGTACGTTGAACGTCCCGCACCCACCGCAAGTTCCCGTTCGTCGCTTTCGGGTCGGACAATTCGGACTCTACCGGTGCCGCGGGGACACCCGCCAGACGAGGCCGGTCGGCGTGGCGGTCAGGCCACCGATCGGGTGACGGTGAATTTGGGATTCCGGCCGACGACGTCTGTCGGACCGACGAGCCGCTGCAACCGGCCCCGGTATCCGAGATGCGAGTTGTACACGGTCCACAATTCGCCGCCGGGCCGGAGCACCCGCCCGGCTTCGGTGAACATCTTCGACGCGCCTCCGGTGTGGACGGCCGCGCCCACGTGGAACGGCGGGTTGCACAGGACGACGTCCTGGCTGTCGGTGGCGAGGGTGGACATGGCGTCGTCGCGCAGCGGGCTGACCCGTCCGTCGAGTCCGTTGACGCGGGCGGTGGCGGCCGCCGACGCGACCGCAGCGGAGGACTGGTCGGTGGCGATCACCGACACTTCCGGGAGGAGCCGGGCGAGGCTGACGGCGAGAATGCCCGTTCCGCACCCGAGGTCGACCGCGGCCCGCGCGCCGGGGTTCACGCGGGGAAGGAAGTCGAGGAGATACCTGGTCCCGATGTCCAGCTTGGGCCCGGCGAACGCGGCCCCGTACGACACGACGTCCAGCCCGATCTCGGCGAGGTGCTCGGTGACGGGGTACGTCTGCTGCGCCATTTCCACCGGACCACTCGCGATCAGCACCCGCGACTTCTGCCTGCCGAGGGTCGCGTGGACGTCGGAGAACGAACGCCCGAGCACGTCGTTCATGGCGGTGGAGATGTGCTTGTTGCGTCCGCCCGCGTAGACGACGACGGACGGGTCGGCGTGGCGTGCGATCGCCTCGGCGACCTCGGTCAGTTCGCCGAGGCTCCGCGGCAGTTGCATCAGCACGACCGTTGCGCCCGCGAGCAGCTCCTCACCGAGCGCGCACGGCCGGTAGCGGTCGGCGAGCCCGACCGTCGCGGCGTTGGCGGCGAGCGCCAGTTCGCCGGTCAGCGGGTCCTGGTGCACGCGGATCCCGGTGGAGCCGTGCGTCGCCGCAGCGCCGAGGGTGAGTGCACCGTAGTGGTCGCCGATCACGGCGAGCGTCCCGGGTCGCGCCGCCGACAGGGCCGCCGCGGCCTCGTCGAGGATCAGCCGGTCGGCGGCGTCGACGGCCGTCAGGTTGGGGGCCTCGACGTCGGGACGGCGACGGAGGCGGGCGAACAGGGCGTCCCGGTCGAACACTTCGGAGTCGAGCACGTTACTGCGACACCCACTGCGCGACGTCGGCGACGGGTTCCCGGTGGGTGCGGAATCCGTTGACGGGATTCTCCATGTCGGGGTAGCCGAACGAGATCGCGCAGACGACCCGACGGTCCTCCTCGAGCGAGAAGAAGTCGTGGATGAACCGCGAACTTCCCGCGACAGCGGCCTGCGGAATGGTCGCCACTCCGAGACTCTGCGCGGCGAGCAGGAACGTCTCGACGTACAGGCCGCAGTCCACGGCGCCGTACGTTCCGAGTGCTTCGTGGGTGGTGACGATCGCGACGTGCGGCGCGCCGAACAGGTCGAAGTTCTTCATCGTCTGCTCGGCCGACGCGGCCCGGTCCCCGGGCGCGATACCGACGCTGGCGTACAGCTGCATGGCACACTCGCGGCGGCGCAACTTGTGCTCGCCCACGTATTCGCGGGGCCACTCGAAGTCGGACTCCTGCGGGTGGGTGCGGACGTACTCCGCCAGCCCGGAACGGAACCGCTCGGTCCCCTCCCGCTCGGTGATCGCGACCTGCCACGGCTGCGTGTTGCACCACGACGGCGTCTGCTGGGCGAGCTCGAGGATCCGCTCGATCACATCGCGCGGCACCTGCGCCGGTAGGTAAGCCCTGCAACTGATTCGCGCGTCGAGGAGCTGGGCCAGGGTCTGCTCGGCCAGGCTCGTGTCCGCTGCCGCAATGCCGGTATCCGTCACCGTCGAATTCTCCTCGGGTCTACTCGTTCTCGAACACCGCTCTCTGTGTCGTGCGACCGCGATATGCTGGCGTCAGTGCACCGAGAAGGTGATTTCATTGAGTGTGCCACGACACCCGGAAAGCAGTTCCGGGCCGACCGACTCGGATCCGCAGGCTACCAAGCGGATCGTCGTGACCGACATCGTCGCGGAGCTGTCGTCGGAGGGATTCGACGACGCACGCGAGATCGGCCGGGGAGGGTTCGGGGTCGTCTACCGCTGCCTGCAGACAGCGCTCGACCGCACGGTCGCGATCAAGGTGCTGTCCTCCGATCTGGACGGCGAGGACCGCGAACGCTTCCTGCGGGAGCAGCGTGCGATGGGGAAATTGTCGGGGCATCCCCACGTGGTCGACATCCTGCAGTCCGGGGTGACGCGCAGCGGCAGGCCGTACATCGTGATGCCGTACCACTCGCGCAATTCGCTCGACGCCTGGATTCGGCGTGAAGGGCCGCTGCCGTGGAGTGAAACGCTGCGCGTCGGCGTGAAACTGGCGGGCGCACTGGAGACGGCGCACCGGCTCGGCACCCTGCACCGCGACGTCAAACCCGCGAACATCCTGCTCACCGGGTACGGCGAACCGCAGCTCACGGACTTCGGCATCGCGCGCGTCACGGGTGGATTCGAGACCACGTCGAGCATGATCACCGGTTCGCCCGCGTTCACGGCGCCGGAGGTTCTCCGCGGCGACGCGCCGTCCGCGTCTTCCGACGTGTACAGCCTGGGTGCCGCCCTGTTCTGCCTGCTCACCGGGCATGCCGCGTTCGAGCGGCGGAGCGGGGAGCGGCTCGTCGCGCAGTTCCTCCGCATCGCCACGCAACCCGTTCCGGATCTGCGGGGCGAGGACATTCCCGACGACGTGTGCTCGGCCATCGAGCGCGCGATGTCCGAGGAACCGACCGACCGCCCGGCTTCGGCCGCGGAGTTCGGCCAGGAACTGCGCGACATCGAGCGCAGGCACGGGCTCGATGTCGACGAGATGGCGCTCCCCGCCGCGGCCGACGAGTTCCCGCGCACCGAGCACACCTCGACGCCGACCACGCAGTCCTCGACGTCCGGGCACAGTCGCAGCTACCGCCGGCGGTCGGGTGCCACCCCGCCGAGCGCCGCGGCCCGCTTCCGGCCGCCGACCCCGATGCGGTCCCTGGTGGAGCGCACCCGTCTCCTGGATCTGCTCCGGCTGGGTCAGCGGAGGCGGTTGACGCTCATCCACGCACCCGCCGGTTTCGGGAAGAGCACGGTGGCGGCCCAGTGGCGCGACGTGCTCATCGAGGACGGCGCCGCCGTCGCCTGGCTGACGGTGGACAACGACGACAACAACGTCGTGTGGTTCCTGTCCCACCTCGTCGAGGCGATCCGCCGGGCCGAGCCGACCCTGGCGGACGAACTGGGGCAGGCGCTCGACGAGAACGGCGCCGAAGCGGAACGGTATGTGCTGACCTCGCTGGTGAATCAGGTCCACGACAGCAGGCGCCACGTGGTGGTGATGATCGACGACTGGCACCGCGTCACGTCGCCGGACACGATCGCCGCGATGGACTTCATCCTGGAGAACGGCTGCCACCACCTGCAGATGGTGGTGAGCAGCCGAAGCCAGGCAGGACTTCCGCTGGCCAAGATGCGGGTACGTGACGAACTCGTCGAAATCGATTCCGTGGCTTTGCGCTTCGACATCACCGAGTCGCAGCGGTTCCTGGTCGACCTCGGCGGACTGCACCTGGAGGACTCCGACGTGGAGGCGCTGGAGGAGACCACGGACGGGTGGGTGGCGGCGCTGCAACTGGCGTCGCTGTCGCTGCGTGATCGCGCCGACCCCGGCGATCTCATCCGGCACATGTCGGGCCGCCACCACGCGATCGGTGAGTACCTGGCGGAGAACGTGCTCAGCACCCTCGAGCCTGCGCTGCTCGACTTCATGCTGGCCACGTCCGTCACCGAGCGCGTCTGCGGCGACCTCGCCTGCGTGCTGGCGAACGTGACCCGCGGTCAGGCCCTGCTCGAGCAGGTCGAATCGCGCGACCTGTTCCTGCGCAGCCTCGACGAGGACCGGGAGTGGTTCGAGTACCACCACCTGTTCGCCGAGTATCTCCGCCGGCGCCTCGAGCGCGATCATCCGTCGCGCGTGGCGGACCTGCACCGCGCGGCCGCGCACTGGTTCGCCGACCACCACTACGTCAGCGATGCAGTGGATCACGCGTTGGCGGCAGGCGATCGCGACGTGGCCGTCGCGGTGGTCGAGGAGCAGGGAATGTACCTGGTGGAGCACTCGCGGATGGTCGCGCTGCTCGGCCTGGTCGACAAGTTGCCGCGGCCGCTGGTCGAGTCCAGCCCGCGCATCCAGATCGCGGTCGCGTGGGCGAACATCCTGCTGCAACGGGTGGCGCCGACACTGCGGTCGCTCTCGCTGGTCGTGTCGACCCTCGAATCCTCGAAGCTGAGCGACACCGAGCAGGCCGACATCCGCGTGGAGGCCGACATCGTCCGCGCCGTGATCGCGGTGTCGTCCGATCGCATCGCCGGAGTCCCCGACCTCATCGCGGAATGCCTGGCCCGCCCGGAAACCCTACGCGCGTGGGTGGTTTCGGCGGGGTCGAATCTCGCGTCCGCCGTCGCGATCGCCCAATTCGATTTCGTGGAGGCCCGCCGCCTGCAGGAGTGGGCAGCCGGGTACCACCAGCGGACCGTCGGACCGTTCAGTACGATGTACGGGTACTGCTTCGCCGGCATCGCCGCGATGGAACAACTCGACATCACCGCGACCGAGGACAACTTCCGGCTGGCCGTGCAGACCGCGACGAAGTCGGCAGGCACCCATTCACATGCCGCACGACTCGCAGGCGCACTCCTCGGCGAGCTGATGTACGAATTGGGCCATCTCGACGAGGCCGAACGACTCCTCGACGAGAGCTACGAGCTCGGACCCGAGGGCGGCATAGTCGATTTCATGATCGCCCGCTTCGTCACGGGCGCGCGACTGAAGGCCGGCCGTGGCGATCTCGCGTCCGCTGCCCGCCACCTCGACGAGGGTGCGTCCGCGGCGGCGTCGCTGGGACTCCCGCGACTGCGGGCCCGGGTCGAGAACGAGCGGGTCCGGCTCGGCCTGCCCGCGTCGCCCCAGCCTCCAGGCGACGGGAAGGCGACCCGGGAACCCGATTTCGGGTTCGCCGAGATCGTCGCACAGCTCGACGACGCCACGGAGATCCGGAAGCAGTCGGCCGTCGAGCCCGACGTCGCGTGTCGCCGCGCGGAGGAGTGGGTGCGCCGGGTCGAACAGGAGATCCGGCCGAGGGCGGCCATGCAGGCCAATCGCCTGCTCGTCGCGTGCCTGGTCGCGGCGGGCCGGGTCGACGAAGCGAAGCCGGTGCTGGCCTCCGTCGCCGCGACGTGTGCACGAATCGGCTTCGTGCGCTACCTGATCGACGGCGGACCGCGAATGGTGCCCGCGCTGACGGCCCTCCTCGAGGACAGGCGAGCCGGCCGCTGGCAGTCCGACTGGCCGGATGTTCCGGAAGAGTTCCTGGTTGCGGCACTGGAGACCGGGACACCGGTCGAGAGTTAGCGTGCGCTTTCTTGACTAATTCAAGAAACGATGGTGCAGTGTGACCGTGAACACACACGAGGGTGGGACGCGGCCACCACCGCGTCGCGCCCCGTGAGTGTGGTTCGATCCGCGACGTCGACAGTGCCATCGGCGAAGCCTCAAGCCCGACAGCCAGTTCCAGAAAACCCAGAGCGACAGCCAGCAACGAAGGGATCCACTGTGAGCCGAGAGACCACTGCGAACACGAACGACAAGCTCACTACGGCCGTAGGCGCACCCGTTCCCGACAACCAGAACGTCGTGACTGCCGGGCCCCGCGGGCCGCAGTTGCTGCAGGACGTCTGGTTCCTCGAGAAGCTCGCACATTTCGACCGTGAGGTCATTCCGGAACGTCGCATGCACGCCAAGGGTTCCGGCGCCTTCGGAACTTTCACGGTCACGAACGACATCACCCGGTACACCAGCGCGAAGATCTTCTCCGAGGTCGGCAAGAAGACCGAGCTGTTCGCCCGCTTCTCCACTGTTGCCGGTGAGCGCGGCGCCGCCGATGCCGAGCGTGACATCCGCGGTTTCGCGGTCAAGTTCTATACCGAGGAGGGCAACTGGGACCTGGTCGGTAACAACACCCCGGTCTTCTTCTTCCGCGACCCGCTGAAGTTCCCCGACCTCAACCACGCCGTCAAGCGTGACCCCCGCACGAATCTGCGTAGCCCTGACAACAATTGGGACTTCTGGACGTCGCTGCCCGAGTCGCTGCACCAGGTCACCATCGTGATGAGCGACCGCGGCATCCCCTCGTCGTACCGGCACATGCACGGATTCGGTTCGCACACCTTCAGTTTCATCAACGCCGCGGGCGAACGCTTCTGGGTGAAATTCCACCACCGCGTGCAGCAGGGTGTCGAGAACCTCACCGACGCCGAGGCCGAGGCCCTGGTCGGCGCCGACCGCGAGAGCCACCAGCGCGACCTCTTCGACGCCATCGAGGCCGGCAATTTCCCGAAGTGGAAGCTGTGCGTGCAGATCATGCCCGAGGCCGACGCCGACACGGTCCCCTACCACCCGTTCGACCTGACGAAGGTGTGGCCGAAGGCCGATTACCCGCTGATCGAGGTCGGCGAATGGGAGCTCAACCGCAACCCCGACAACTACTTCGCCGAGGTCGAGCAGGCCGCGTTCAACCCGGCGCACGTCGTGCCCGGCATCAGCTTCTCCCCGGACAAGATGCTCCAGGGCCGGTTGTTCTCCTACGGTGACGCGCAGCGCTACCGCCTCGGGGTGAACAACTACCAGATCCCGGTCAACGCGGCTCGTTGCCCGGTGAGCAACTTCCACCGTGACGGTGCCATGCGGGTCGACGGCAACAACGGTGGCACCCTGCACTACGAGCCGAACAGCTACGGCAAGTGGCAGGAGCAGAGCCGGTACCGCGACCCCGCGCAGGCAGTGGGCGCGTTCGCAGACCGGTTCAACTTCCGCGAGGACGACGACGACTACTTCTCGCAGCCGCGCGTGTTGTTCAACAACATGAGCGACGAGCAGAAGCAGGTGTTGTTCGAGAACACCGCGCGGGCCATCAACGGCGCGTCGCAGCAGGTCGTGCAGCGGCACATCGACAACTGCACGCAGTGCGATCCCGCCTACGGTGAGGGCGTCGCGAAGGCGATCTCCGCGCTGGGCTGAGGGAACACCGGGTCCGCCCGGTCCGGGATACCCCGGACCGGGCGGACTCTTCTGCCACGAACAGGGACCGCCGCGGCATATCGTGGACTTCCGGACTCTTTCGTGGGAGGACTGATGACCGATCCGTCGCCGCAGGACGGCACCCCCCGTTTCAGCGGTCTGCGTGCCCTGTTCGTCAACTGCACCCTGAAGCGGTCTCCCAAAGTGAGCAACACCCAGGGGCTGATCGACCGCAGTGTCGGGCTGATGGAAAAGGAAGGTGTCTCGGTCGACCAGATTCGGGCGGTGGACCACGACATCGCGACCGGCGTCTATCCGGACATGACCGAGCACGGGTGGCCGAGCGACGAATGGCCCCCACTGTTTCAGCGAGTGCTGGACGCCGACATCCTGGTGCTGGCCGGTCCGATCTGGCTCGGCGACAACGGTTCCGTCACGAAGCAGGTGATCGAGCGGCTGTACGGTTGCTCGTCGATTCTCAACGACCACGGCCAGTACGCGTACTACGGGCGTGCCGGGGGTTGCCTGATCACCGGCAACGAGGACGGTGTCAAGCATTGCGCGATGAACATCCTCTACAGCCTCCAGCATCTCGGATACGTGATCCCACCGCAGGCGGACGCCGGATGGATCGGTGAGGCCGGCCCGGGCCCGTCGTATCTCGACGAAGGGTCGGGCGGCCCGGAGAACGATTTCACCAACCGCAACACCACGTTCATGACGTACAACCTGATGCATGTCGCCGCGATGTTGAAGAAGGCCGGCGGGTTCCCCGCGTACGGGAATCAACGTTCGGAGTGGGACGCGGGTTGCCGCCCCGACTTCGCCAACCCGGACTACCGCTGATCCGTCCCACCCGAGAGGGAAGTCATGTGCCGATTGTTCGGGTTGTCCGCCGCCCCTCACCGCGTCCGCGCGTCGTTCTGGCTGCTGGACGCCCCGGACAGCCTGGCGCAGCAGAGTCACCGCGAGCCGGACGGCACGGGACTCGGCACGTTCGCGGAGGACGGAACTCCGGTGGTGGAGAAGCAACCGCTCGCGGCGTACGAGGACAAGGAGTTCGCGCAGGAGGCGAAGCATCGCTATTCGGCCACGTTCGTCGCGCACATCCGTTTCGCGACCACGGGTGAACTGCTTCCCCAGAACACCCATCCGTTCGCCCAGGACGGTCGCGTGTTCGCCCACAACGGCGTGGTCGAGGACCTGCCGAAGCTCGAGGCGGAACTGGGCTCCGACCTCGCACTCGTTCACGGTGACACCGACTCGGAACGCGTCTTCGCCCTCGTCACCAGTCACATCGGCAGGAACGGCGGCGACGTCACGGCCGGCATCACCTCGGCCGCCCGATGGCTGGCGGACACCGTGCCGATCTACGCGCTCAACATCCTGCTGACCACACCCGGCGAATTGTGGGCGCTACGGTACCCGGACACCCACGACCTGCTCTTCCTCGAACGTCGCGCGGGTGGTCCGAGCGGTGGTCGCCACCTCCAGCACGCGAGCACTCCCGGCCGAATCCGTGCCAGGTCCGAGCATCTCGCCGAGCATCCGGCGGTCGTCGTCGCCAGTGAACAGATGGACGAGGATCCCGGCTGGACGCCGCTCCAACCGGGCGAACTGCTTCACGTCGACCGCGACCTCACCGTCACACGGGAGGTGATCGTCGACCGCCCACCGCGTTACCCGATCCGCCTCGCCGACCTCAATGCCCGCGCCGCAGCCGCGCAGACCGAGAAGTAGCCAACCCCGGTCAGAACTCGATCCGCACGTGCTCGCTGACGGGACGTGCCTGGCACGCGAGGACGTAGCCGCTCGCGATGTCCTCGGGATCGAGGATCGACGCGTTGTCCATGTCCACTTCTCCCTCGACCACCGTGCATGCGCAGGAACCGCATTCGCCCTCGCGGCACGAGTAGGGGACGTCGAGGCCCCGGGAGAGCATGACGTCGACCAGCGTCGCCTGGCGGGGCCAGCTCAGGTTGTGCTCTTCGCCGTCGAGTTGCACCTCGACCGTCGACGCCGCTCCCGCTCCCGTGTCCGGCAGTTCCTCGACCACGACGTCCGCGAACGGATCCCCGGACAGGGAGGTGAACACCTCGGCGTGCACGCGGTCGCGCGGGACGCCGGCGAGTGCGAGCGACTCGTGGATCGCGTCCATGAAGGGACGCGGTCCGCAGAGGTAGGCGCGGTGGTCCCGGAACCGGTCCGACAGATTCGCGAGTTGCCGCGGTGTCGGCAGGCCCTGCACGCTCTCAAGCCAGTGCACGACGGTCAGCCGGTGTTCGTGGCGCGCCGCGAGTTCCCGCAACTCGTCGGCGAAGATGACCGATTTCTCGTCCCGGTTCGCGTACACGAGAACGACTTTCCCGCTGCCCTCGCTGAGCGCCGACTTGAGGATCGACATCACCGGGGTGATTCCGCTGCCCGCGGCGAACAGGATCAGGTCTTCGTCCAGGCTGGCCGGAGTGAACACGCCCGCGGGAGGCAGAACCTCGATGCGGTCGCCGACGCCGACGTTGTCACACAACCAGTGCGAACCGTACCCGCCTGCGGTGCGTTTGATCGTCACCTTCGGCAGGTCGTCGGTGAACGGCGAACTGGCCAGCGAGTAGCACCGGGCGACGGACCCCGTCCGGTCGCTCGGGATGCGCAGCGTCAGGAACTGACCTGGCTTGTAGGCGAATTCGTGCCGACGCTCGTCGGGGACGTCGAACACCAGCGACCGGGCGTCGGACGTCTCCTCCACGACAGCGGCCACGGTGACCACTACTGATCGCGAACTGCGTGGTGTTTCAACGGTCGTCATCGCGACGGTGCCCTCTCGCTACGGTAATTCGATCCTGCCGAAACTAGTGCAGATCGACGGCGGCGTCCGCAGCTCTTCCCGCTGTGCGGGACCCGGATCATCGTCGTCAGCCCCAACGGGACTGCCCGCCGTCAGCCCCAACGGGACTGCCCGCCGTCAGCCCCAACGGGACTGCCCGCCGTCCAGGGGGATGGTCGCGCCGGTGAGGTAGCCGGCGTCCTCGCTCACGAGGAACACGACGGCGCGCCCGATGTCGGTCTCGGCGTCGCCGACGCGTCCGAGTGGGATGCCCGCCACGAACTCTGCCGCCTCGTCCGGATTCCGCTCCATCCACCGCTCGAGGGCCGGACTCTTCGCGTGCGGGGCCACGGACAGCACCCGGATGCCGTCCCGCCCCCACTCGCACGCCGCCGACCTGGTCAGCGCACGCATTCCCTCCTTGATCGAACCGTAGGCGCCGTAGTTGCTCGCGTCCCAGCGCACGGCCGCCGACGTGACGAGGTTGACGATCACGCCGCCGCCGCGCGACTTCATGTGCGGGTGGCACGACTGCATCATGCGCAGCGTCGCGAGCGGTCCCGTCGCGAACGACCGCTCGTATTCCTCGTCGATCACCGACAGGATCGGTCCCGGCGTGCAGTCGTTGGCGTTGTTGACCAGGATGTCGACGCCGCCGAACACGTCCACGGTCCGCTCGACGGCGGACGCGATGTCCGCGCGCCTGCTGACGTCGCACACCACCGGTTCGCTGTGGGCGCCGAGTTCGGTGAGTCGCTCGCACGTGCCGTGCAGTTTCGATTCGGTCCGTCCGGCGACGGCGATCGCCGCGCCCTCCCCGGCGAGGGCCAGGGCGATTCCCTGCCCGATCCCCTGTCCCGCACCCGTGATCAGCGCGACCTTGCCGTCGAGTTTGCCCATGTCCACTCCCGTTCCCCTACTATCGAACCAAGCATTTGCTTGTTTTCGGTCCTCGTGCCGATTCCCCCGATCTCATTCGAGCGCCAGGAATCCTCGCGCTCCCTCACTCCGAAGGTCTCCCGTGACAATCCCCCATCCTCTCGATTTCAGTGGCCGCACCGTCGTCGTGACCGGCGGAACCAAGGGCATCGGTTTCGTCGTCGCCGAATCGTTTCTCGCCGCGGGTGCGAACGTGCTCGTCTGCGGTCGCTCCACACCGGACACCCTGCCGGCGCACGGTGATCGCACCGCCGTGTTCCGCGCGACCGACGTCCGCGACCACGCCGACGCCGCCGCACTGATCGACGACGCCGTCGCGCGGTACGGCCGCCTCGACGTCCTCGTCAACAACGCGGGCGGTTCGCCCGACACCGACGCGGCCACCGTCTCACCGCGTTTCGTCGAGAAGATCGTCGCGCTGAATCTGCTGGCACCCTTCACCGTCGCCCAGGCCGCCAACGCGGTGATGCAGCAGCAGTCCGACGGCGGTGCCATCGTCAACATCGGCAGCGTCTCCGCCCACGATCCGCAACCCGGCACCGCCACGTACAGCGCAGCGAAGGCCGGCCTGCTGGTGCTGACGAAAGCGCTTGCGCTCGAATGGGCTCCGAAGGTCCGGATCAACCACATCACCACGGGTCTCATCCGCACCGAGAGCGCGGCGTCCGTCTACGGTGACGACGGCGGCGCCGCCGTCACCCGAACCCTGCCGATGGGGCGGATGGCTGTGCCGTCCGACATCGCGGACGCCTGCCTGTTCCTGGCGAGCACGCAGGCGTCGTACGTGAACGGCGCCGATCTCGCCGTCCACGGCGGCGGCGAATACCCCGCGCGGTACCTCGCGACCCACCCCTGACCTCCTCGCCGAATGTCACATCGGTTCAGTTCATCTGCACCGATGTGACATTCGGCGACGGCGGGCGAACGTGCGGTCAGCCGAACGCGGCGCGGGCGCCGGCGATGAGCGGCCGATCGCCCTGGACGAGTTCGAACGACGCGCCACCCGCATCGCCCCAGGCTCGCAACGTCGGTGCGTCGCCCGGATACACCGGCGCGGCGAACCGTCCCTCCAGCCGGACGAGGTCGGCCGGGTGGACGTCCAGCGCTCGCGCGAGTTCCAGCGTGCTCGCGGCGAGGGTGCACAGCCCGTGCATGATCGGCCTGGGCTGCCCGATCCGCTCGGCCGCCGCCGGGTCGATGTGGATGTGATGCCGGTCGCCGGTCAGCCGGTACAGGGCCGCCTGGTTCTCCGCTGTCTGCAGAACAGCCTCCACGGCCGGTTCGCCCTCGGACCGAGACGGTTTCGCGGGGCCTCGATCGCCACCGAAACCGCCGGCACCGGGCGCGAACAGCGACCAGGTGGCGACGAAGAACTCGGACTCGACGCGCACCTCGAACACCGCTGCCGAGCCCTTGTCCCACACCTCGCCGACCGACGCCGACAACGCGATCTCGCCGCGACACGGTAGCGGCGCGAACACCGTCAGTTCCTGCGATCCGTGCAGTGCCGTCTTCGTGTCGAAAGCGCCCCGCGACCCCAGTTCGTCCGGCGCCCACTGGGCGAGGGTGAGCGCGAACGTGGGCAACACGCGCAGACGCTCCTCGAAGACGAGGTCCAATTCGGTGGCCCGTGCACCCACCGACAGTGCGTACAGGATGGCGTCGCGCTCGTCGTAACTCACGGTGCGGGTGCCGAGGTCCTCGCCTCGCCACGCTCCTGCCGTCGTGCGCTCGGTTGTCGTCATGATCAGTCCTCTCTGCCCAGGATCAGGCCGCTGGTGGGCACGGCGGTGCCCGCGGTCACCAGCACGTTGCCGATGCCGTCCGGTTGTGTGGTCGACGTGCCGCGGATCAGGCGTACCGCCTCGGCGATGCCGTTGACGCCGTGCAGATAGGCCTCGCCGATCTGCCCGCCGTGGGTGTTCGCCGGGAGGCGGCCGCCGACCTCGAGGTGTCCGTCCCGGATGAAGTCCTTCGCCTCGCCGGGGTCGCAGAAACCCAGTTCCTCGAGTTGCGGCAGGACCAGCGGGGTGAAGTGGTCGTAGAGGATCGCCGACGAGATGTCGTCCGGCGCGAGACCGCTCTGCCCATAGAGTTGCCTGCCCACGAGGCCCATCTCGGGGATCCCGGTGATGTCGGGCCGGTAGTAGCTGGCCATCATGTGCTGGTCCTTGCCGGAGCCCTGCGCGGCGGCCTTGACGATCGCCGGGGTGGTGCGGAGGTCCTTGGCGCGTTCGGCGGAGACGACGACGAGGGCCTGACCGCCGTCGGTTTCCTGGCAGCAGTCCAGGAGGTGCAGCGGTTCGGCGATCCACCGCGACTGCTGGTGGTCGTCGAGGGTGATGGGCCGCCCGTGGAACCAGGCGGCGGGGTTGTCGGCGGCGTGCTTGCGTGCGACGACCGCGACCCGGCCGAAGTCCTCACTCGTGGCGCCGTACCGATGCATGTACCGGCGGGCGAACATCGCCACCCACTGGGCGGGCGTCGACAGTCCCTGCGGGGTCAGCCAGGCGTACGCCGCCCGGTCCGCGGTGCTGTCCATCGGGCGGTCGTGCTGCCCGAGTCCGTAACGCACACCGGACCGTTCGTTGAACGCGCGGTAGCAGACGACGACGTCCGCGATGCCCGTCGCCACGGCCATGGCCGCCTGCTGGACCGTGGCGCACGCGGCGCCGCCGCCGTACCCGATGCGGGAGAAGAACTTCAGCTCGCCGATGCCCGCGTTGCGGGCGACCAGCACCTCCCCGTTCGTCTCGGCGGTGTACGTGGACAGTCCGTCGACCTCGGACGGGTCGATGCCCGCGTCGGCGAGCGCGGCGACGATTGCCTCGCACGCCAGTTGCAGTTCGCTTCGTCCCGAGTGCTTGGAGAATTCGGTGGCTCCGATGCCGACGATGGCGGCGGCGCCCGACAGGGGGCTGGTCACAGGTCTCCTCGTGCAGGCCAGGCGACGACGACGGTGCCGGTGGCGTGATCACCGAGGCTGTTCGCGCCGCGGATCTTCACGGTGACGAGGTCGCCGTCCTTCGCGACCACCTCACCGGTCAGGGTCATCTCGTCGCCGGGGTAGTTGGAGGCACCGAGCCGCACCGCGATCCGGCGCAGCGACACGTGCGGGCCCGCCCAGTCGGTGACGAACCTTCCCACCAGCCCGTTGGTGGTGAGGATGTTCATGAACACGTCCTTCGACCCCCGCTCCACCGCGCGGGCCGGGTCGTGGTGAACGTCCTGGAAGTCGCGGGTGGCGAGGGCGGTGGCGACGATCAGGGTGCGGGTCAGCGGAATCACCAGCTCCGGCAGCCGATCGCCGATCGTGACGGACTCGTAGGTCGTGGCGCCGACGGTCGCGGTCATGCGACCACCTCGACCCCGGCCGCCAGCTGCGCGCCCAGACGTGCCAGGTCGGAGCCGGCACCGCCGAGTGTGGCGGCGAGCTGTTTGCCCCACAGCAGGTGCCGGTGCACCGGGTAGTCGGTGTCGACGCCGATTCCGCCGTGCACGTGCTGCGTGCGGTGAACGACCCGCTGCCCGCCGTCGGTCGCCCACCATTTCGCGACCAGCACAGCGGTTCCCGGATCTTCCCCGCTCGCGAGGAGCCAGACGGCCTGCCACAGCGTCACCCGCATGGCCTCGAGGTCGATATAGCAGTCCGCGAGCTGGTGGGTGACGGCCTGGAACGTCGCGAGCGGGCGACCGAACTGGGAGCGTCCGTTGAGGTACGTGACGGCCTGACTCACCGCACCTTCCCCCACGCCCAGTTGCAGAGCGGCGACGGCCAGTTCCACCCGTTCGAGCAGCCACCGCACCGCGGTACCGTCCGCCGGGCCGATCGGTTCCGCGGGGGCCTCGGCGAACGTGACGTTCGCGCAGATCTCGTGGGTGGTCGACTCCGCCTGCTGCGCAGTCACGCCCGCGGTCCCCGGATCCACCAGGAACAGCGCTGGACCGCTGTCGGTGGTCGCGGAGACCAGGAGGCGTTCGGCGAGGTTGGCCACCGGCACTGCGGCCTTGGCGCCGTGCACCTGCCACCGGCCGTCCACCTCGCGTGCCGTCGTCGCCGGTTCGCCCGCGACGTACGGTCCGAACTCCTCGAGTCCGACGGTGACGATCAGGCTGCCGTCGGCAGCCGCGGGGACCAGCGCGTCCCGTTGGTCCGGCGTCCCGAACTCGGCGATCGCGAGCGCGCCGAGGACGTGCGGCCACACCGGAACCGGCGCCACGGTCCGGCCCTGCTCCTCGAGCAGGACGTACAGTTCGGCGAGTCCCATGCCGCCGCCACCGAGGTTCTCGGGCAGGGCGATGCCGAGCAGACCCGTGGTCGCCAGTTCGCGCCACAGTTCCCGGTCGATCCTGTCGGCGCTCGACTCGACGTCCTTGATCCGCTCGGGTCGCGACTTGGCAGCGAACACGTCCGCGGCCAGTCCGCGCACCGCTTCCTGCTCCTCGCTGAAGGTGAAATCCATCAGTGGTCCTCCGATGCCGGACGGAATACGGGAAGGGTGAGCTCCGGGTCGGCGTCGATCCAGTCCAGTACCACCGGCATTCCGATGCGCACGTGGTCGGGTTCGACTCCCGTCATGTTGGCGATCAGGCGGGTGCCCTCCTCGAGTTCGATCACCGCGACGATCAGTGGGTAGTCGAAGGCGTCGATCTTCGGGTGGTGATTGACGACGAACGTGTAGACGGTGCCCCGCCCCGACGCGTCGACGGTGTCCCACTCGGTGGAGCGGCACTCCCCGCACATCGGTCCGGTCGGGTGCCGCAGCACACCGCAGCTCACGCACCGCTGAATGACGAGGCGGTGCTCGCGTGCGGCCGCGAACCAGAACGCGTTGTCGTCGTCGAGGGCGGGCCTCGGGCGCAGCGGGCGCGTGGCCGTGCGCTCGGCGGGCCGGAAGCGGAGTGTCCGCCACCGCTGGGTGCCGACGATCTCGCCGTCGCCGTTGCAGTACGTCTTGAGGGTGGTGACGAAATGTCCTGCGCCGAGACCGGTCTGCTTCTCCTCGGACACGGACTCGACCACCTCGGTCGTGCTCACCCGGTCGCCGAGGCGCAGTTCGGCGAAGAATTCCTGGTCCGAATCCGTGGCGACGACAGACGTGAATCCCGCCTCGTCGAGTGTGGCGATCAGTTCCGTCCAGACGGGTGACGGGTCGGCGCCGGACATCTTGTCGGCGTACGTGCGCATCGTCCACACCTGCAGCATCTGGGCGGGTGCCACCGCGCCGCCGCGGCCGGTGGCGCGCGCGGCGTCGTCGTCGAGGTAGACGGGGCTCGTGTCACCCATCGTCTCGACCCAGTGCCGGATCATCGGAGTGTTCACCGGGTCGGGACCCCAGGTGGCCGGGACGATCGTCCGTCCCTCGAAAGCGCGCAGCCGGGTGAGGAGTTCGCTCATTTCACCCTCTTCTCGCGGACGAGTCCGAGGCCGAGGGTGCCGACCATGTCGCGGAGCACCTCGTTGACGCCGCCGCCGAACGTGTTCACCACGCTTTGACGGGAGATCTGTTCGATCTGGCCGGCGAGGATCGCGCCCGGCGAGCCCGGACGCAGCCGTCCGGCGGCACCGAGGATCCCGAGCAGCGTGCGGTAGACGTCGACGTGGGTTTCGGTGCCGAACGTCTTGGTGGCGCCGGCATCGGCACCCGACAACGCATCCCGCGCGACCGCGGCGGTCATCTTCCAGTTCAGCAGTCGCATCGCCTCGAGCTTCGCGTGAGTGCGCGCGAAGTCCATCTGCACCCACGGGATGTCGAGTGCACCGTTCTGCCCGGCCCAGTCGAGGACCTGGTGCCACAGGCCGAGCGCCCGTCCACCCAGCGCGGCGAGCCCGATGCGTTCGTGATTGAGCTGCGCGGTGATCAGCTGCCACCCGCCGTCGACGTCGCCCACGACGTCCTGATCGCCGACCCGGATCCCGCTGTAGTAGGTCGACGTGACCGTCAGCCCACCCACGGTGTGGATCGGCGACCAGCCGAAACCGGGATCGTCGGTGGGCACGATGAGGATCGAGATGCCCTTGTGCTTGGGCGCGTGCGCATCGGTGCGGCACGCCAGCCACACGTAGTCGGCCGTGTTGGCGCCACTGGTGAAGATCTTGTTGCCGTCGACCACCCAGGTGTCCCCGTCGCGCACCGCCCGGGTCTGCAGCGAGGCGAGGTCGGTGCCGGCTTCCGGTTCGGTGTAACCGATGGCGAAGACGATGTCGCCGGCCAGGATGCCGGGAAGGAACCGCGCCTTCTGCTCCTCGGTGCCGTACTTCATCAGGGTGGGTCCGACGGTGTTGACGGTGACGAACGGGAACGGCAGTCCGGCCCGTTGCACCTCGTCGAAGAACACGAACTGGTCGTCGATCGACCGTCCCTGCCCGCCGTACTCCACCGGCCAGCCGACACCCAGCCAGCCGTCCTTGCCCAGGAGTCGCACGATGTCGCGGAAGTGCTCTCCGCCCACACCCTCCTCACCCGCGATCCGCCGCGTCGCCTCCGGCAGCAGCGCCGCGAAGTAGGCGCGCAACTCCCGCCGGAGTTCCCGTTGCCCGGGCGATTCCCTCACATCCATCGGCGTCCTCCTCGAGCCTGTGCGTGGCTGTCGCCACGTGTGTTCTGGACGCTAACCAGCACTCCCACGCCTCGGTGCCGATGTCTCGGTCAGCGGGAGGCGGCTGTCGCCGATGCCGGACGTCCGCTGGAATGGTGGAATGGCCACCGGATTCGCTCTCACCGAACTCACCGCCCGCTACGCGCGGGCCGTCGACCGGCGCGAGGCGGCAACGCTCGCGGCGTTGTTCGACACCGACGCGACGTTCGTCCTCCCGCCTGCGTTGACGGGCACCGGCGCGGCAACGGAACTCCGCGGCAGTGACGTGCTCGCGTCCGCCGTCGTGGACGCGGTCTCGCATCTGCAGTCCACCCGGCACGTCGTCCACCAGCAGGTGATCGACGTGGACGAGTCGACGGCGTCGGGCGAGACGTACTGCACGGCGCACCACGTCTATGCCGGCCGAAACGGATTCCGCGACAACCGGATCGCGTTGCGCTACCACGACCGGTACGTGCTCGGCGTCACGGGCTGGCAGTTCTCCCGGCGCGAACTGATCGTCGACTTCAGCGAGGACGTGCCGGTCACCGTGCCGGACTGAGTCCCAACCGCGCCGAGCAGGCGGCCATCTCGTCGATGACCTGGCCGAGGGACTGCGCGTGCCGGGACGCCGACAGCACGAGCCGATTCGCGCCCAGGTCCCGGGACCGGTCGAGCTTGGCCTCGTCCAGCCGCGGCAGCGTGGCACCCAGCACGAGGTCGACCTCGGCGGGATCGCGGCCGGCGTCCGCTGCCGCCGCCCGCATCCGGGCGATCGCCCGGTCCAGGTCGTCACCGGCCAGGCCGAGCGGCTGGAACCCGTCGCCCAGCCGCCCTGCCCGTCGTGCGGCCGCCGGGCTGTGTCCGCCGATGTAGAGCGGCACTCCCGTATCCCGGTGGGGTTTGGGCCAGCTCTGGGCGCCACGGAAGGAGAAGTGTTCGCCCGCGAAGTCGACCGCGCTGGTGCCCGACCACAGCGCCCGCATCACCGCGATCGCCTCGTCGGCGACCGCGCCGCGCCGGTCGAAGTCGCCGCCGCAGGCCTCGATCTCCTCGCGCATCCAGCCGAGACCGAGGCAGATGCGGAGGCGCCCCGCGGACAGCCGGTCCAGGGTGGCGAGACGCTTCGCCAGCACCACCGGGTGGTGGTTGGGCAGGACCAGTACTCCCGTCGCGAGACCCAGGGTCGTCGTGGCGCCGGCGACGAACGACAGCAGTTCCAACGGGTCCGGCAAGCTGCAGTCGTCAGGCAGGTGCGACTTGCCGGTGGGCGAGTACGGATAGGCACTCGCCGTGTCCGCGATGACGACCGAGTGCTCGACGGCGGAGATCTCGTCGAACCCGAGTGATTCGGCGGCCCTCGCGAATTCGAGTATCCACTCGGGCTCGCCCGCCCGTCCCAGCTCGACGGGAATCACCACACCCAGTTTCATGTCACCCTCACCGTCACACGTGCAGGAATCGTTGCCGGCCGTGCGTGTGGAACTCCTGCTCCAGCGCGGCCTTCTCACTGTCGGTCATCTCGTGGTACTCGGGAACACCGCGTCCCACCCACCGGAAGACCCGATCGTCGCAACGCCAGCACTGTTCCTGCAGCATTCGTTTGAGCACCTTGTTCGATCCCGTCACCGGCAGGTCCGTCGACACCCGGACGAAGCGCGGCGCAGCCTTCGTGCCCAGGTCGTCCTGGCCACCGAGGAACGCGGCGAACTCCGCCGGATCGAAATCGGTCGGGTCCGACACCTCGACGGCCGCCATCACCTGATCGCCCGACCGCGGGTCGGGGACGGCATACACGCCGGTAGCGACCACTTTCGGGTGGCGGCGCAGAATCCGCTCCACCATCAATGCCGAGGTGTTCTCCCCGTCCACGCGGATCCAGTCGCCCTTCCGGCCGGCGAAGTAGATGAAGCCGGCCTCGTCGACGTACCCGAGGTCGCCCGTCCAGTACCAGCCGTGCCGGATGCGGTCCGCGATCGCGCCCTCGTTCTTGTAGTAGCCCTCGAACCGCGCCGCGCCGGCCTTGTCGATCATTTCGCCGATCGCCTCGTCCGGGTTGAGCACGCGACCGTGCTCGTCGAGCCGCGCCCGGGCCTTCTCCATTCGGGTGTCGGGGTCGACGATGACGATGTTCTCGTTCGCGGGTCTGCCGAGCGCGCCCTCGGGGGCGTTCGGGTCGAGCGTCACCGAACCGGCGCCCTCGCTCGAGCCGTACCCTTCGTACAGTTCGGCGCCGAACCGGCGGACGAATTCGGTTTTGTCCTCCGGGGAGGCCTCGGTCCCGAAACCGCGGACGAGCGTGTTGTCCCGGTCGTCGGGTTGCTCGGGTGTGGCCATCAGGTACGCCAGCGCCTTGCCGACGTAGGTGAAGAACGTGGCGCCGAAGAACCGGATGTCGGGCAGGAATCCGGACGCGGAGAATTTGCGCGGCAGGCAGACCGTGGCGCCGTTGGCGAGGGCCGGCGCCCACAGTGCCATCAGCGCGTTGCCGTGGAACAGCGGCATGCAGCAGTAGTCGACGTCGTCGCGCACGTGCCCGTATTTGGCGGTGTTCGCGTATGCCAGGCGGGCGAGCCGGCCCTGGCTGCACCGCACCGCCTTCGACGTGCCGGTGGTGCCGGACGTGAACAGCAGAAGGAACAGCGTCGACGCGTCGATCCCGGGATCCTCTGCCGGACTCTCCACCGCGTGGGACGCGACGAGTTCGGCGTAGGCCGGATCGTCGACCGGCAGAAACCGGTCCTCGGACAGCCCGAGGTCGAGACCGGCGAGCTGCGCCTTCCCCGCGGTGTCCGTGACGATCAGCTGGCAGTCGACGTACCGGATCTCGGCCTCGAGTTCCGCCCCGCGACGGGTCGGATTGATGCCGACGACGGTGGCGCCCGCGAGCGCCGCGCCGCCCAGCCAGAACAAGAACTCGGGGGTGTTCTCGAGCAGGACACCGACGTGGAACGGTCCGTCGCGCCGCAGCGAGGACGCGACGGCCCCGCGGGCCGCACTCTCGCGCACCACCTCGTCCCAGGTCCAATCCTGTACCCGGGTACGGACTCCCAGCCTGTCGTCGCCCAGCCGGTCGAGCAGCATCCGGGCGATCGTGGTGCGTTCCAACTCCATCTCTCCTGTCGACACGGTAGGCACGCTCACGGCACGCGGAGCACGCAGTGGGTGCCACCGTAGATCGCCGTCATGCACTTGTTGCAGTGAATGCACAGACCGGGATTGTGGGTCTCCTCCGCGATCCGATTGACGAGGTCGGGTTCCCGCAGCAGTGCCCGTGCGACAGCCACGAACTGGAAGCCTTCCGCCATCGCCAGATCCATGGTCGCCCTGCCGGTGATGCCGCCGAGCAGGACGAGCGGCATCGTCACGGCGGCCCTGATCTGGCGGGCGTCCTCGAGAAGGTAGGCGTCGCGGTAGGGGTACTCCTTCAGGAAGTGCTTGCCGACCAGACGGATTCCCAGTTTCGTCGGCTGCGGCATGACGGCGGCGAACTCACGGAGCGGCGCGTCGCCCTTGAACAGGTACATCGGATTCAGCAGCGAACTGCCTGCGGTGAGCTCGAGCGCGTCCAGCGAACCGTCCTGTTCGAGCCACTGCGCCACCTGGATGGCCTCGTCCACCCAGAAACCTCCGGGAACACCGTCGTCCATGTTCAGCTTGGCGAGGATCGCGATCCTGTCCCCCACCGCGTCGCGTACGGCGCGGGCGGTCTCGAGCGCGAACCGGGCGCGGTTCGCCAGGGATCCGCCGTACTCGTCCGTGCGTTTGTTGACCTTCGGGCTGAGGAAGGAGCTGATCAAATAGTTGTGGCCGAAATGGATCTCCACGGCGTCGAACCCCGCCGCCGCCGCGCGGCGAGCCGCGTTGGCGTGCGCCTCGACGATCCGGGCGATATCTGCCGTGGACGCCGGCTTGGAGAAGTTCTGAGTGGTCATCCGGAATGCACGGGACGGGCCCAAGGCCGGGGATCCGATGTACTTCGCGGCCGCGACCGGTCCCGCGTGGCCGATCTGCGCCGACACTGCCGCACCCTCGGCGTGGATGGCGTCGGTCAGCTTCCGCAGGCCCGGCATCGTCTCGTCGGTCCATTGGATCTGGCCGGGTGACGTCCGTCCGTCCGCGGCGACCGCGCAGTACGCGACGGTCGTCATGCCCACGCCTCCGGCGGCGGGCTGCCGATGGAATTCGATGAGTTCGTCGGTGACCAGCCCCTTCGGCGTCAGGCCCTCGTACGTCGCTGCCTTGATCACGCGATTGCGCAGGGTGATCGGCCCGAGTTTGGCCGGGGCGAGCGGATCGACCTTCACTGTGGGCGGGTCGAGATCTATCGTCATAGTGTTCCTCCAGCTGCGATTCGCTGTCGAACGTAACGGCGCCGGGATGTCACGGATCGCGGCAGTCTCGCTGAGTGGTAACCACGTCCGGGCGCCCGTCACGGCGTGCCATCTTGTGTCGGTACGAGTGCCCGAGGACGAAAGGTCGCCTTGATGACTGCCCCTACAGATCCACAGTTGCACCTGGATCAGGTGATGTCGCGTCTCACCGGACCCGGTGGCCGGTTCGAGCTCGTCGAGGAGGCTGTGCTCGGCACCCGGATGCCGGTGATGAAGAACCGTGGGCGCTCGGTGGGCGAACTCCTCACCACGTCGCTCCGGTGGGGTGACCGCGACTACCTCGTGACCGCCGACCGCCGGATGTCGTACACCGAGCACGCCGCGGCGGTCGCGGCCCTGGCGACGGCGCTGCGCGAGGACTACGGGGTCCGGAAGGGCGACCGGGTCGCGTTCCTGGCCGCGAACACCCCCGAGTGGGTGGTCGCGTTCTGGGCCACACAGGTGCTCGGCGCCATCAGCGTCGGACTGAACGGCTGGTGGGTTCCGCGGGAGGTCGAGTACGGACTGACGCACAGTCGCCCCACCGTCGTGATCGCCGACGCGAAGCGCGCCGAGACGCTCGCCGCGGTCGGCACCGACCTCCCGGTCCTCACGATGGAGGAGGATCTGCCTGCCATCTTCGCGCGGTATGCAGGTTCCCCGATGCCGCACACCGACGTCGACGAGGACGATCCCGCCGCCATCCTGTACACCAGCGGCACGAGCGGCAGGCCCAAGGGAGCGTTGCATTCTCAGCGCAACATTCTGGCCGTCGTCGACTACCACCGGTTCAGCGACGCCGTGGTCGGCGAATTCAGCGGACGGCCCGTCGATCCCACGGTGCCGAGTTCGCTTCGCTACCTCCTGACGTCTCCCCTGTTCCACATCGCGAGCCTGCACAATCTGGTGATTCCGCGGCTCGCGACGGGCGGCGCGGTCGTCATGCACCAGGGCGGATTCGACGTGGACGCCGTGCTCCGTCTCGTCGAGCGGGAACGAGTCACCAACTGGGGAGCGGTGCCCACGATGGCGTCCCGTCTGGTCGAGCACGACGACCTCGACAGGTACGACCTGTCGTCGCTCACGTCGTTCTCGCTGGCGTCCGCACCGTCGTCGGTCGCGTTCAAGGAACGCCTGCGCGAGAAGGTGCCGTTCGCGCGTAACGCGCTCGTGGACAGTTACGGGCTCACCGAGTGCAGTACCGCGATCGCCGTCGCCACCGCCCCCGAACTCGAGCAGTTCCCGGGCACGCTGGGCCGGCCGATCATCACGGTGAGCATGGAGATCCGCGACCCGTACGGGGAGTGGCTGCCCGACGGCGTCGAGGGCGAGGTGTGCGTGCGCAGCCCGTTCGTGATGCTCGGCTACTGGGAGGACGAGTCCGCCACCGCTGCGGCGATCGCCCCGGGCCGGTGGCTCCGGACCGGCGACTACGGACTCGTCGAGAACGGCCGCCTGCGGCTGACCGGACGCCGCTCGGATCTGATCCTCCGCGGCGGGGAGAACGTGTACCCCACCGAGATCGAGCAGTGCCTCGACGAACACCCCGACGTGCTCGAGTGCGCGGTGATCGGGACACCCCACGAGGATCTGGGGCAAGAGGTGGCGGCCGTCGTGGTGTTGCGACCGGGTGCCGTGACCACCGAGGCGGAACTGCGAGACTACGCCGCCGATCGCCTGTCGTATTTCAAGGTCCCGACCCGCTGGCGGATCACTACAGACCTGTTGCCCCGCAATGCGACCGGCAAGATGATCCGCCGCGACATCACCGTCTGACACCGCTGAGCGCCGAATGTCGCAGTGGTGCAGTCGAACTGCACCACTGCGACATTCGGCGAGCGTGTGAACGTCAGCGAATGAGGTTGCCGAGGTCGACGGGAATCTGCGCCCCGGTGATGTATTTCGCCTCGTCGGAACACACCCAGGCGACGACGGCGGCGACATCCTCCGGCTGGGTGATGCTGTAGGGCAGCGAGTTCTGGTAGATGGAACCGAGCGTCGACGCGTACCGGGCGATGAGCGGATGCAGGTCGCGCACCTTCATGCCGGTGTCCACGCCCGCCGGGTGCACCGTGTTGACGCGGATGCGGTGCTCACCGAGTTCGTTCGCCATCGTCTTGGCCAGCCCGGTGATGCCGTGCTTGGTGGCGACGTAGTGCCCGGTGAACGGCGTGCCCTTCAGCCCGGACACCGAACTGGTGAAGACGACGGCGCCGCCCTCGCCCTGTTCGATCAGATACGGAATCGCCGCCTTCGCGGTGTGGAAGGTTCCCGTGAGGTTGACGTCGACCGTCTCCTGCCACTGCTCGGCGGTGATCTCCCACGACAACGCCCCCGAGCAGATGCCCGCGTTCGCGATCACGATGTCGAGGCGACCCAACCGTTCGATGCCGTCGGCGAGGGCCCGCGAAAGGCCGTCGAAATCGCGCACGTCCACGGTGGCGGCGACGATCCGCCGGCCGGTCGACTCGACGAGCCGGACCGTCTCGGCCAGGTCGTCCTGCGTGGCGCCGGGGTAGGCGGTGGACGCGAATTCGGTGCAGGCGTCGATCGCGATGACGTCGGCGCCCTCGGACGCGAACCGGACGGCCTCGGCGCGGCCCTGCCCGCGCGCCGCGCCGGTGACGAAGACGACCTTGTTCTCGAAACGGCCGGGTGACGTCATTGCCTGTTCCTGATCATCGTCTGCTCCTGGTCGGGGTCATCGTGGGCGGGGCACGGTCTTGTCGACGAACAGTCCCTCGACCGAGACGCACACCTGGCCGTCCGCGGTCTGGATGTCGCCGACGGTGGTGATCTTGCGGCCGTCGACCGCCATCAGCTTCCCGGTCAGGGTGAGCGGTTCGAACAGCGGCGTCGGGCGGTGGTAGCGGGTGCTCAATTGCGCTGTCATGCCGGCTTTCCCACCCCAGGCGTTGGCGACGCCGAGAACGTGGTCGAGCAGGAGCGCGGACACGCCGCCGTGGACGTGCCCGGGCGGCCCCTGGTACGGGATGGTCAGTGTGACGGTGCCCTGGACCGATCCGTCGGACAGTCCCTCCAGAACGAGGGGCGGCGCGAGCGCGTTCTCGGGCCCGGTGACGGGGTCGTGCCGGGTGACACCCTCGCCGTTCCACATGTCGATCAGCCGCTCGGCGACGGCAGGCGCGTGCTCCTCGAGATGCTCGGCGATGCTGTTCAGCTCTTCCGCGACTCTGTCGAGATTGGCGTTGCCGCGATCGGTGCGCAGCAGCGCGTCGATCACCCGCCGGGCCGCCCCGGTCGCCCGGTCGACGGCGGAACCGTCCGGCGGAGACGTCAGCACCGTTCCCGACGGGCTGTTGTCGAACGTGGGATGCGTACCGATGCTCACCCGATCACCTCCATCGTCGCCTGGGTCAGCACCGGTTGCCCGTCACGGTCGGGGCACGTCGCGCGCAGGGTCAGCCGGTCGCCGTCGTGCCAGACCGCGGTCTCGACGGTCTCGCCCGGGTACAGCGAACCCGCGAACCGCACCGCGTAGTGGCGCAGTCGCGTGGGATCGCCGTCCAGCATCCCGTCGACGACGGCCTTGCACACCACACCGTACGACGCGAGCCCGTGCAGAATCGGCCTTTCGAACCCGGCCGCGGCCGCGAATTCTGGGTCCGCGTGCAGCGGGTTGAGGTCGCCGCTGAGCCGGTAGAGCAGGGCCTGCGCCGTCCCGGTGCGCGACACGAGCACCTTGTCGGGTTCCCGGTCCGGCACCGTGGCCACCGACTCGGGTCCCGGGGAGCCGCCGAACCCGCCCTCATCGCGGGCCCAGATCTGCATCCCCGTGGTCCACAACGGGTTCCCGCCCGAGTCGGTGGCCGTCTGTTCGAGCACGATGACGGCAGCCTTGCCCTTGTCCCACACGTCGGCCACCCGCGAGGACACCCGGGCCCCGCCCGACGGAGGAATCGGCGCGTGCACGGTGAGCGACTGTCCGCCGTGCAGGATCCTGCGCAGGTCGATGTCGATGCCGGGCAGGCTCAGCGCGGCCGCCGGTGCGTCGCCGGCCCAGATCCCCTGCCCCGCGACGAGAGCGAACGTCGGCAGCACGTGCAAGTTCTTCTCGTACACCCAGCGCAGTTCCGCGGGGTCCTGGGCGTTCTCGCCGGCGCCGAGTCCGAGGTGGTAGAGAATCACGTCGCGCTCGGTCCACGCCACGTCCCGCACGACCGGTTCCGCGGTCAGCGCGGCCATCACGTCGATCGCCATGTCAGGTCACGCTCCCTTGCCGGACTCGGGGTCACGCGGCAGACCCAGCAGTCGTTCGCCGATGATGTTGAGCTGGACGTTGGTGGTGCCGCCCGCGATCGACATGCACTGCGCGTTCAGGAACATCTGCGTGCCGGACGTGCGGGGCTGATCGCCCAGCAGGGCGCGCGGCCCGGCCCAGTCCATCGCCACCTCCCACACCTGCTGGATGTGTTCGACACCGAGCAGTTTCGCGACCGACGACTCGGCGCCGGGCTGCCCGCCCGCGATCGATCGCAGGGTGGTGCGCAGCCCCATCAGGCCGCCGGACTGCGCGTCGCAGAGCACCTTGCCGAGCACGGTCAGCTGCTCGTCGTCGAGGCCACCCGGCAGTTCCCCGGCCAGGGTCAGCAGAGCCTCGCCGCCGGAACCCAGCGAGGAGTCGTGCGACAGCGACACCCGCTCGTTGGCGAGGGTCGTGCGGGCCAGCTTCCAGCCGTCACCCGGTTCGCCCACCAGGAGTTCGTCCGGGACGAACACGTCGTCGAGGAACACCTCGTTGAACAGGGCCTCGCCGGTGATCTCGCGCAGCGGCCGGATGTCGAGACCGTCGCTGCCCGACATGTCGATCAGGAAGTACGACAGTCCCCGGTGTTTGGGCACCGATCCGTCCGTGCGGGCGAGGCAGATGCCCCAGTCCGCATCCCGGGCCATCGACGTCCACACCTTCTGCCCCTGCAGCACCCAGCCGCCGTCCACCTTGGTGGCCTTGGTGGTCAGGCCGGCGAGGTCCGATCCGGCGCCGGGTTCGGAGAACAGCTGGCACCAGACGAGGTCGCCGCGCAGCGACGGGGGCACGAAGCGCTGCAACTGGTCTTCGCTGCCGTGCGCGATGAGCGTGGGCACCACCCAGTTGCCGATGATCATGTCGTGGGGATTCAGCCCGGCCGCGTGCAGTTCCTCCTCGATCACGAGTTGTTCCACGGCACCAGCTCCCCTGCCCCACGGCGTCGGGAGGTGCGGTGCGGTGTAGCCCTTCTCGGCCAGATAGCTCCTGCGCTCCGCCTCGTCCAGTGCGGCGGCGGGCGCGAGTTGTGCGAGCACGTCGGCGCGGATGTGCTCGGCGTCCGGAGGCAGGTCGATGCCGAGCGCCCGGCGTGTGCCGCCCAGGGTCGCGCGGGCGACGCGCCGCCGCCACGATGCGGTGGACCCGAGCAGAATCCGCAGCGACTGCGCCCGGCGCAGGTACAGGTGGGCGTCGTGTTCCCAGGTGTAGCCGATGCCCCCGAGCACCTGGATGCAGTCCTTCGTGACGGAGAACGCTGCGTCGGGTGCGGTGGCCCCGGCGACCGCGGCCGCGAGTGACGCCTCCGCCGCACTGCAGCGCGGCGCAGCCGTCGCGGCCCTGGCACTGCGTCCGGGATTCATCGCACGGGCCGCGTCCCACGCGCACACGCGGGCCTGCTCGGCGAGGCAGAGCATGCGGGCCACCCGGTGCTTCACGCCCTGGAACTGGCCGATGGGGCGGCCGAACTGCTGGCGCACCTTCGCGTAGTCGACGGCGGTGGTCACGGCCCAGTCGGCGACGCCCGACGCCTCGGCGGTGAACAAGGTGGCCGCCAAATCGCGAACGCGCTGCGAATCGATCCGCAGGACATCGGCTTCGGCGATCTCGAGTCCGTTCACCGTCGCGGTCGCGTTGCGGCGCACCACGTCGTGGCTGGGCAGGTCGGTCACCTCGAGCCGGTCGCGGGCGAGCGCCACGAACGCGGTCTCGTCGCCGTCCGTCGCCGCGAGCAGGAACAGGTCGGCCACCTGCCCGCCGAGGACGTACCCGGACTCGCCGTCCAGCGTCACCACTGCGCCGTCCCGGACGAGACGCAGCGAGCCCGGCTGCAGGGCCACCGCGCCGAGGGTCGAACCGTCGGCCAGCCCGGCGAGCTCACCCGTGCGCCCGGACTCGTGCAGGACGGCGCCGAGCAGCACGGTCGGGAGGAAGGGACCGGGCAGCAGGACCCTGCCGAGTTCCTCGGTGACCACTGCCAGTTCCACCAGCCCACACCCCGCCCCGCCCACGTCCTCGGGCAGGTGCAGTCCCAGTACACCCAGGTCCGCCAACGACTTCCAGAACAGCGGTCGTTGCTCCGTCTTGGCCTCGACGGCCTCCCGGAGCACGGCCGGGGTCACGGTCCGCTTGGCCCAGCCGCGCACCGAGTCGCGCAGGTCGCGCTCTTCTTCGGTCAATCCCATTGTCATGTCGGCCTCGTCGATCGTTTCGGGGGTCAGATGCGTTCGATGATGGTTGCGGTGGACAGCGCGCCACCGGCGCACATCGTGACCAGCGCGGTGGAGCTGCCGGAGCGCTCCAGTTCGTGCAGGGCGGTCGTGATCAGCCGCGCCCCGGTGGAGCCCACCGGATGTCCGAGGGCGATGGCGCCGCCGTTGACGTTCACCTTCGACATGTCGGCCCCGTGCACCTGCGCCCACGACAGCACGACGGACGCGAACGCCTCGTTGATCTCGACGAGATCGATGTCGCCCAACGACATTCCGGCGCGCCCCAGGACCATCCGCGTCGACTCGATCGGCCCGTCGAGGTGGTAGTACGGGTCGGAGCCGACCATGCCCGACGCGACGATCCTCGCGCGGGGCCGCAACCCGAGTTCGCGGGCACGGTCCTCGTCCATGAGAAGGACGGCGGCGGCGCCGTCGCTGATCTGGGACGAGTTGCCCGCGGTGTGGATGTGGCCGTCGATCACGGGTTTCAGGGCCGACAGGGCCTCCGCCGTCGTCTCCCGCAGTCCCCCGTCGCGGGTGACCACCGCGAGTTCACCGGTGGGTGTGCCGGACTTGTCCACGACGGGAGCGGTGACGGGAACGATCTCGCGGTCGAACCGTCCTTCCGCCCAGGCCTGGGCGGCGCGTCGTTGCGACTCGAGGCCGAACGCGTCGACGTCGCCGCGCTCGAGTCCGCGCAGGTCGGCGATCCGCTGGGCGGAGGTGAACTGGTCGCCCATGTCGATCGACCAGTCGTCGGGGTACGGGTTGCCGGTCTCCGGTGTGACGGCCTGGCCGAGGAACACCCGGCTCATCGCCTCGACGCCGCACCCGATTCCGGCGGAGATCTGGCCGGACGCGATGAGGCCCGCCACGACGTGCACGGCCTGCTGGGACGATCCGCAGGCGCAGTCGAGCGACGTGGCCGCCGTCGCGTACGGCAGTCCCGCGTGCAGCCATGCCTGCCGGGTCACGTTGTTGGACTGCTCACCGGCCTGGGTGACGCATCCGCCGACGATCTGGCCTATGTCCGCCGGGGCGACACCGGCGCGTTCGAGGACACCCCGTTGTGCGGCGCCGAGTAGTTCGGCGGGGTGCAGTCCGGACAGTGCCCCGCGCCGGCGCCCGATCGGTGTCCGTGCCGCGTCGACGATGACGCCGTTGCCCATGTTCCGCTCCTTGGGTTCTTCTGGCTCGCGGACGAGTCCGCGGCTCATTTTTGAAATGTATTCTACGTTTGAAGAGACATCAACGCCCTTTGCCTTGCGAAATAGTTTTCGGCGCAGCTCAGGAGTCAGGAATGAATTTCACTTCGAGGTCGACGATGAGGCGACCCGAAGCCGGCGAGCCGTCAGCGGTGCGACAGGTTGACCAGCAGCAGGTCACACGCCTTACGGATGTCGGACTCGGCATCGGGAATCGAGACCCGGCCGTTGAGGCAGGACTGGATGACGCCGAACCACAGCTGCACCAGCAGGCGCAGCGCTGTGAGGTCTTCCTCCGTCGGGTGTTCGATCCCGGCGGCGTCCAGCATGATCTGCCGGAATGCCCGGTCGACCTTCCCGGCGTCCGGCACGGACGCGACGTTGGCGGTGCTCGTGGACTGGATCATCGCGGTGGACAGTGCGGGACGGCGTAGCAGACCGCGGGTGGCCCGGACGAGCACGTTGTACACCGCATCCTGCGGCGATTGGCCGGGGGGTGCGCTCTTCTTGAACCCGACACCCATCCGGTCGATCTGGTCGACCATCACCGCGACGAAAAGATGCGTCTTCGACGGAAAGTACCGGTACAGCGTCCCGATCGCGACGCCGGCACGTTTGGCCACCTCGTGCATCTGGACCCGGGCGAGTTCCTTCTCGGTGGCCAGTTCGATGGCGGCCTCGAGCATGCGGACGTGGCGGGCCCGCTGTTCCTCCGAACTCGGTTCGGCAGCGTCCCGCACTTCGGCGATTCTCGGCACCCTCGATCCCCCTTCACTCCGCACACAGCCCCGGATCCGGTGTCGATTCTCGCATTGGATCGGGAAAGCATCGAATTTCGTCCGGTGAGTGGGACCGCAGGTGCCGCAGGTCGCCCGGATGCGATTGCGTGAACCCCACGACTGGACCGCCAGTCTCCCCACAGACCATCAACGGAGGAAACGACGATGCAGGACTGGACAACCGAGTGCGACGTGCTGGTGGTCGGTTCGGGGGGCGGCGCGCTGACCGGCGCATACACGGCCGCTTCGCAGGGTTTGCGCACCCTCGTCCTCGAGAAGACCCCACTGTTCGGCGGCACGTCCGCGTACTCGGGCGCCGCGGTGTGGCTGCCGGGCACCGCCGTGCAGGAGCGCGCCGGCATCGGCGACTCCACGGACAAGGCGCGCACGTACCTGCGCGCAGTGGTGGGCGACGAGGAGATCGACCGTCAGGAGGCGTACGTCGCCACCGCGCCCGAGGTCGTCGACCTTCTCGAACGCGATCCCCACATCGAGTTCGAGTGGCGCGCGTTTCCCGACTACTACAAGGCACCCGGCCGGATGGACTACGGTCGCGCGATCAACCCGCTCGACCTGCCGAGCGACGAGATCGGGGACCTGCGCGAGGTCATCCGGCCCGAGGCCGACGTGGACCGGGCCGGGGAACCGCATCCGGAGGGAACGCTGAACGGCGGCCGCGCCCTGATCGGCCGTCTTCTCATGGCTCTGCACGGCACCGGGCACGCGGAACTGCGCACCGAGACCGCCGCGCGCTCGCTGATCGTCGAGGACGGCCGAGTCGTCGGCGTCGAGGCGACGAACGCAACCGGTGAGACCGTCCGGATCCGGGCGACGCGCGGCGTGCTGCTCGCGGCCGGTGGGATCGAGGGCAACGCGGCCCTGCGCACCGAGAACGGAACGCCGGGCAAGGCGGACTGGAGCATGGGCCCGCGCGGCGCGAACACCGGCGACCTCCTGCGGGCGGCGGTGGAGATCGGCGCGGACACCGCACTCCTCGACGAGGCGTGGTGGTGCCCCGGGGTCGAACTTCCGGACGGCTCGGGCGCTTTCATGGTGGGCGTGCGCGGCGGCATTCTCGTCGACAGGTCCGGAGAGCGGTACCTCAACGAGTCGCTGCCGTACGACCAGTTCGGTCGAGCGATGATCGAGCACGGAAGCGGCAGTTCGTATCTCGTGTTCGACTCAAAGGAGGGCGGGCCCGTGTTGCCTGCCATCTCCATTCCGAACATCTCCGCCGAGAAGCATCACGCGGCGGGCACCTGGGTCTCGGCCGACACGATCGAGGAACTCGCGGAGAAGATCGACGTCCCCGCAGACGCACTGCGCCGCACCGTCGAACAGTTCAACGACTTCGCCAAGCACGGCGTCGACGAGGCGTTCCACCGAGGAGAAGACCCGTACGACAACTTCTTCTGCCCTCCGGGCACGGGGGCGGACGCTCCCCTCAACCCGGCACTGAGCCCGGTGTCGCAGGGCCCGTTCCACGCGGCCCGCATCGTGCTCAGCGATCTCGGCACCAAGGGCGGCGTCCGGACCGACGCCGACGCCCGGGTCCTGCGCGCCGACGGAACACCCATCGACGGACTGTATGCGGCGGGCAACACCAGCGCATCGCTCAGCGGCCGGTTCTATCCCGGTCCCGGAGTGCCGCTCGGCACCGCAATGGTCTTCTCCTACCGGGCAGTTCAGCACATGCGGAGCTGACTACACGAGGTTGTCCTCCACCGGGAGACCGAACGCGCCCCTGCCGAACAGGGCGAGGGCGCGTTCGGGCTCGTTGGCCACGTGCACGCTGCCCGCGTGGGCGTCGCGCCACGACCGTTCGATCGCGTTGCCCCGCGACAGCGAACTCCCGCCGGCGGTCTTGAACAGCAGGTCGATCGCGTCGAGGGCTCGCTCGGTGGCGCGAACCTGATCGCGGCGTACCCGCAGGCGCAGACTCATGGGGAGTTCCTCACCGGCCTCGGCCAGCTCCCACAGTTCACGCACGTTGCGATCCATCTGCAGCATCGCGGCGTCGATCTCGGACGAAGCCCGGGCCACCGCGACCTGGGCAAACTGGTCGTCGACGAATCTGCCGCCACCGAGGCTGAGCCGCACGCGTTCCCGCATGACCGTCAGATAGCGTTCGTAGCAACCCGCGACGACACCCACTCCCGGGGCCGCCACCGCGGTCGTGAAGAGCGTCGCGAACGGCAGCCGGTACAGCGGTCCCCGGTTCACCTTCTGACCGGGTCCGCGCAGTTGCGCCGTCTCGTAGTTCCTCTTGATCCGGTGGTCGGGAACGAACACGCCCTCGGCGCTGATCTCGTTGCTGGCGGTGCCGCGCATCCCCACCACGTCCCACACGTCGTGAATGCGGTAGTCCGACCGCGGCACCAGCGCGGTCATGAAATCGACCGGGCGGCCCGCGGTCCCGACCACCATCGCGCCGAGCAGCGCCCACGACGCATGCTCGCAGCCCGAGGAGAAATGCCAGTCCCCCGTCAGCCGGTATCCGCCCTCGACCGGGACGAGCCGCCCGACGGGCGCGTAGGCGGACGACACGAGCACCGAATCGTCGTGGCCCCACACGTCACGCTGCGCCCGGTCGTCGAACAGGGCCAGGTGCCACGGGTGCACCCCGAGCACCGACGCCAGCCAGCCCGTCGAGCCGCACACACCGGACACGGCGCGCACCACCTCGAAGAAGTGCACCGGGTTACATTCCGTGCCGCCGTACCGCCTGGGCTGCAGCATCTTGAACAATCCGGCGTCGCCGAGCTCACGGATCGCCTGTTCGGACACCCGCCGCGACTCGTCGACCTTGTCCGCGCGTTCCGCGATTATCGGCAGCAGGCCGCGGACCGATCTCAGGACCTCGTTCGTCATCTGTCGGAGGGTAGGGCGATCACACCCGTGCGTGGACAGGCGTCTCGCTCAACGGGAAACGCCGGCCCACCGCCCGGTCCCGTCCAGTGGGACCACGCGATGCGGGCCGTCCACGCTCACTTAGCGTGCAGGGCACCGCACAAGCCCAGGAGAGGACGGGACGCATCGTGACCACCCAACAGTCCGAGACAGTCGAGGTACGCGAAATCGACGCGGGCGCAGCGCCCACCCGATTCGCCCGTGGATGGCACTGCATCGGATTGTCCGAAGCATTCCGGGACGGCAGGCCCCATTCCGTCGAAGCGTTCGGGACCAAGCTCGTCGTCTTCGCCGACAGTGCGGGCGATCTCGCCGTGCTCGACGGCTATTGCCGGCACATGGGTGGCGATCTCAGCCAGGGCACGGTCAAGGGCGACGAGGTGGCGTGCCCGTTCCACGACTGGCGGTGGGGAAGCAACGGCCGGTGCAAGAAGATTCCGTACGCGCGCCGCGTTCCGCCGCTCGCCCGGACCCGGTCGTGGCACGCGCTCGACCAGGACGGGATGTTGTTCGTGTGGAACGATCCGGAGGGCAACCCGCCGCCCGCGGACGTCACTATTCCCCACATCGAAGGCGCACTCGACGACGAGTGGACGGACTGGGTCTGGTACCGGACCACGGTCGACACCAACTGCCGCGAGGTGGTCGACAACATCGTCGACATGGCGCACTTCTTCTATGTGCACTATTCGTTCCCCACCTACTTCAAGAACGTCTTCGAGGGCCACGTCGCCAGCCAGTTCATGCGCGGGCAGGCCCGCGACGACATGCGACCGCACGCGTCGGGTCAGCCCCGCATGCTCGGAAGCCGCTCGGATGCCAGGTATTTCGGCCCGTCGTTCATGGTCGACGACCTGACGTACCGCTACGAGACGCACGCCGTCGACTCCGTGCTGATCAACTGCCACTACCCCGTCAGTGCCGACAGGTTCGTGTTGCAGTACGGCATCATCGTCAAGAAGTCGAAGGAACTCGAAGGCGACACGGCCACCGAGATGGCGAAGAGTTTCGGCACGTTCATCGCGAAGGGTTTCGAGCAGGACATCGAGATCTGGAAGAACAAGACGCGCATCGAGAATCCGCTGCTGTGCGAGGAGGACGGCCCGGTTTACCAGCTGCGACGGTGGTACGAGCAGTTCTACGTCGACGTCGATGCGGTGACCCCGCAGATGACCGAGCGGTTCGAGTTCGAACTCGACACCACCCGGCCGGTCGAGTCGTGGAAGAGGGAAGTCGAAGAGAACCTCGCACGAAAGGCGCGCGAAGCCGATGCAACCGCTGCAGTGCACTGAGTGCGGCGCGAGCGTCCTGGTCCAGAAGAACAGCTGGGAACACACTTCCGTTCAGTGGGACGACGCGGCCCGCGCCCGGTGCCGTGAGATCGGCAGCGCCGGGCCGGGACGCCCCGGCGCTCCCCGGAAAGAATGCGCGGCGCTGACGGCGTCGATCACCCGGGCCGCGGAGGCGGGCGTCGTCCCGGTGCGCGATCCCGACCCCGTCCCGACACCTGTCGTCGCCCACTGAACGATTTACAGAAGGACACAACATGATCGACACCGAGCACTACGGTCCGTGGGCCGTGATCGCAGGCGGCTCCGAGGGTGTGGGCGCGAGTTTCGCCGGGGAACTGGGCCGCGCGGGGATCAACCTCGTGCTGATCGCCCGCAAGCCTGGGCCGCTCGAGGAGACCGCGGCCAAGGTCCGCGCCCACGGCGTCCTGGTGCGCACACTCACGCTCGATCTCCTCGATCCGGACGCCGTCGACCGGATCCGCGCGGCCACCGACGACGTCGAGGTGGGGTTGCTGATCTTCAACGCCGGAGCCAACAGTTACGGACACGAGTTCGTCAGCGGAGACCTCGCCGGCTTCCAGCGTGTCATCGACCTGAACATCACGTCTCAGCTGCACCTTTCGCAGCATTTCGGCGCGAGGATGAAGGACCTCGGCCGGGGCGGCATCGTGCTGGTCGGTTCGCTGGCCGGGTACCTGGGTTCGGAAGACCAGAGCATCTACGCCGCATCCAAGGCGTTCGGCCGGATCTTCGCGGAAAGTCTCTGGCTCGAACTCGCGCCGTTCGGCGTCCACGTGGTCGAACTGGTCCTCGGCGTCACCCGCACGCCGGCGATGGTCCGGGCGGGCCTGAACTTCGATCTTCCCGGGATGAAGGTCGCCGAACCCGAAGACGTTGCCCGTGAGGGGCTCGCGCACCTCGCCGACGGCCCGGTCTGGGTAGCGGGTGGCAACTACGACGCGGCCCAGACGCGTAGTGGTTTCCCCCGCGACGCACTCGTGCGCGGGGCAGCAGAGGGAATGCGGAAACTTCTGGGCCGCCGGTAGCCGCGGACGTCAGAGGGTGGTGACGAGTCCGCCGTCGATCACGAAGTCGGAGCCCGTCACATTGCCCGCCCGGTCGCTCGCGAGGAACACGACGAGATCCGCCACCCCGTCCGGGCGGGTGAACCGGCCCGTGACCGCCTGCTTCGCGACTCGCTCCGCCACTGCCTCCGGGTCGCCGCCTGCGGTGCGTGCGATCGTGGCGGCGACCCCGTCGTCGCCGAGCCACAGGGCGGTCGACACCGGACCGGGACTGACGGTGTTCACCCGAATGCCCAACGGTCCCACCTCTTTCGACAGAGCCTTCGAGAAGTTGGTGAGCGCGGCCTTGGATGCGCAGTAGTCGATGACGGTGGGGTCGGGCAGGAAACTGTTGACCGAACTCGTGGTCACGATGCTCCCCCGGCCCGCCGCGATCATCGTGGGCAGTGCGGCGCGGATCGTCCGCACCGCCGACATCAGGTTGAGATTCATCGTCGTGATCCAGTCTTCATCGGTCACGTCGAGGAAACCGGTCAGTCTCGGGTGGGCGGCGCCGACGTTGTTGACGACGACGCCGAGACTGCCCCGAGCAGTGGCGGCGGCGACGAGTTCGCCCGGGCCGGTGGGGGTCGACAGGTCGACGCTCACCGCCTCCACCGTTCCGCTGCGGACGAGTTCTTCCAGTTCGGGGCCGGGCGACCGCGCCCCCGCCACCACGAACGCGCCTTCCGCGGCGAGCGCCCGGGTGACGGCGAGCCCGATGCCTTTGCTGGCTCCGGTGACCACGGCGACGGTGTCGCGTAACGCGAGATCCACGGGTTCCTCCTGACGACGACGGAGCGTGCACAGACGAGCGGTGCGTCCCCCTCCAGTCACGCTAGCCGAAATGATGCCGACCGCGTTGCAGGCGAGTAATCTCAGCGACGAAGGGCCAGGCCACGGCGTTGCTCTCGTACGGCGATGTCTCTCGTCGGACGACTACATCTGGCGCGCAGGGCCCTTCACCCCTAACCACTGTGTTCTTTCCTGACTCGGGAGACGAGTGATGCGACTTCTTCGACTACGAACCGCCGTTGCCGCGTGCGCGATCGCGGCTGCCGGCACGCTCACCGTGGGGGCCGGACCGGCCCTCGCCCAGGATCTGCCGACGGTGGTGCTGGTCCACGGTGCGTTCGCCGACACGACGAGCTGGGATGCGGTCGCCGCGGAACTGCGCGGCCGAGGGTATGAAGTCGTGGTCCCGGACAACCCGTTGCGCGGACCGGCGTACGACTCCGCCGCCATCGAGAAGGTGCTCGCGGACATCCCGGGACCGGTGGTGCTCGTCGGTCACTCGTACGGCGGCGCGGTCATCACCAATGTGCATTCGCCGAACGTCGAGGCCCTCGTCTACGTGGCGGCATTCGCGCCGGCGCAGGGCGAGCCGGTCATGCTGAACCTCGACCCGATCCGGTTCCCCGGCAGCCAGCTGCTCCCGCCGGTGCTGCAGGTGAAGGTCGTCGAGAACGATCCCACCGGAATCGCCGGAAGAAATCTCGACGGTTACATCGATCCCGGCCGCTTCCACGAGGTGTTCGCGCAGGACGTCTCGGACGCCACGGTCGCGGACATGATCGCGCACCAGAAGTCGGCGGCGCTCGTCGGGAACCTGGAGCCGACCGTCGATCCGTCGTGGGCGTCGACACCCAGCTGGGCCCTGGTCGCTCAGAACGATCGCGTGATTCCGGCGGCGGCGGAGCGGTTCATGGCCACGCGCGCGGGAGCCCAGATCACGGAAATCCCCGCGTCGCACGCCGTCCTGGTGTCCCAGCCCGCCGCGGTCGCGGACATCGTGGTGCAGGCAGACCAGGGAACTCCGTAACGGACCGCCGTGAACGAGCCCGGACAACCGGCACCGAACAACAGGAACCTCGCCCACCGCGTCCAGAAGATGGTCGGGCGTGATCCGCACGAGGAACACCGTGCGGCAACGCCGTTGGAGCTGCTGTTCGACCTGACGTTCGTCGTCGCGTTCGGAGTCGCGGGCGATCAGTTCGCGCACCTCGTCGCCGAAGGACACGTCGCCGCCGGGCTGGCGGGATTCGCGTTCGCGATGTTCTCGATCATCTGGGCGTGGATCAACTTCTCCTGGTTCGCTTCGGCCTACGACACCGACGACTGGATCTACCGGGTCACCACCATGATCCAGATGATCGGCGTCGTCATCCTGGCGCTCGGCATGCCTCCGATGTTCGCGTCGATCGACCGCGGAGTCGAACTCGACAATTCCGTGATGGTGTCCGGGTACATCGTCATGCGCGTCGCCATGGTGTTCCAATGGCTGCGCGCCGCCAAACACGACCCCGAGCACCGTTCCGCGGCACTGACGTACGTCACGACTCTCGTCCTCGCGCAGATCGGCTGGGTCGCCCTGTTGATCGCGCCCCTCACCGTCGAGTACGCGTTCGGCCTCGGCGCGATCCTCATTCTCGTCGAGCTGACCAGCCCCGTCATCGCCGAACGGTACAAGGGCGGAACACCCTGGCACGCACACCACATCGTCGAGCGTCACGGCCTCCTCGTCATCATCACGCTCGGCGAGGGGGTGATCGGCACCGTGGCATCGCTGTCCGCCGTGGTCGAACACCAGGGTTGGACACTGGACGCGATGCTCGTCGCGGTGGCGGGCATCGGACTCACGTTCGGACTGTGGTGGGTCTACTACACCCTGCCCTCGGCCGAGGTGCTCGAGGTGTACCGCGGCCGGTCGTTCGTCTGGGGTTACAGCCACATCGTGCTCTTCGCGTCGCTGGCCGCGGTGGGGGCCGGACTACACGTGGCGGCGTATTACATCGAACACGCCTCCCACATCGGCGCGACGGCGACGGTGCTCTCCGTTGCCGTGCCCGTCGCGATCTTCCTCGCGGGCGTGTACCTGCTGTACACGTATCTGCTGCGGGTGCCCGACCCGTTCCACATCCTGCTCCTCGTCCTGACCGCGGCCACGATCGCGCTCGCACTGGTGCTGGCGGCGCAAGGCGTGTCGATGGCGTGGTGCCTGATCGTGGTGATGCTGGCACCGGTCGTCACGGTCGTCGGATACGAATTGCTCGGGCACGCGCACGAGGCCCGTGCGCTCGAGATCGTGCTCGGGCGCGCCGACCCCGGTGCCCGCGAGGAGTATTAGGACCAGGGGGTCACCGGCCGCGACCGGGCCACACCGTCGACGACCAGATCGAGCCGCTCGTCGAAGAACGCCACGAGTCCCCGAACTTCCGACGCGTCGACGAGGGGCTCGTCGTAGCGCCACGCGATGTCGTGGAGCACTCCGCCGGCGGTGACCGCGGACCGGTAGGCGGCCATGCCCTTGTAGGCGCAGTACGACGTCGTCGCACTCGGTTGCAGTTCCGCGACGACGTCGTCGGGCGGCAGGTAGAAGCGGACCGGAAGCAGTGTTTCGAACAGCATTTTCGCCCGCCGCGTGTCGGCGAGGAGGGTGTCGCCCAGCATCACCCGGATGTGGCGGGACGTGCGGCGGACGTCGATGCGCTGGAACGGGTCGTGCGGATGGCCCACGATCTCGTCGTCCTCCTCCAGCCAGCGGTCGAAGCCGTCGAAATCGAGAACCACGTACCCGGTCAGGTCCTCGTCGCCGGGCCGGAACCCCAGCGCGTCCCCAACGCCGGCGGTACGGATCGCGACGGGTTCGCCCTCCGTGCTGTGCACCGAGAACGGCACCCGCGGATCGAGTACCGGCATCGTCGTCACGTCCGGCAGGGCGAAGCCGACATCGCCGGTTCCCTCCGCCGGCACCGAACCCGTTGGCTCCGGCGACAACTCCGCGTCGATGTCCTCCGCAGGCACCGCATACGCGGGAACGACGCGCCGCGGTTCCCAGACCAGGACCGCACGGTCACTGTCGACCACCGTGATCCCGTTCAGCACGGCACGGATCCGCTTCGCCGTCGGCTCGTAGCGAAGCTCGCGTAGCTGACGTCCGATGGTGTCGCGCAGTCGCAGGCCCATGGTTCGAGACTAGGCCTGTTAGCGGGCCAGGCCGAGGGAAGCGATGAGGTCCTCGTGGAACTCGAACCAGACGCGGTGGCAGGAGTCGCGGTCGGTTCCCGTGATCCAGGCCGGATCGGTGCCCGCTCGCTCGAGGGCGCCGGCGAACCGCTGGTGATAGCCGGCGAACCGGTCCATGCCTGCGACCAGGCGCTCCTCGAGTTCGGCCAGGGCGTGCGCCGCGGTCGCCAGGCGGGTGATCGTTTCGTCGATGGTCACGGTCGTCTCGCCGAGGCCCATCTCGGCCAACTGCCAGGCGGCGCACGCGTCCGCCACGGCGACGTTGTGCGGCAGGAAGTCCTGGTGCACCTGCACCACCACGGCGCGGGTGCCGCACCGGTCGAGTTCGGCGGCGAGCAGTCGCTCGCCGTGGACCGTCCCGGTTTCGGTCAGGGACCAGCCGCTGTCCCCGGCAAAGTCGGTGTGGGTGACCCACCCACGGGCCTCGGCATCGAGCAGGTGCTCGGCGGCCAGTCCTGCAGGCAGGGCGAAGCGGGCGGCGATGCGCGCAGTCTCCGCGTAGCCCAGGATCCGCACGGCGTGCAGCACCAGGATGTCCGTCGGTGTGCGGTGCGACATCAGTTCCTCCCAGCGTTCCGGGTGGCGGTGCCGACGTTCCCGTGGGTGCCGTCGACGCGGACCAGCCGGCCCTCGGTCAGGGTGGTCATGGCCCCCGGCGCCGCGAGGACTGCCGGGATGCCGAATTCGCGGGCGACGATCGCGGCGTGCGCGAGCATCCCGCCCGTCTCGGTGACCACCGCGCACGCGCGGGCCAGCATTGGGGTCCACGCCGGCGAGGTCGTACGGCAGACGGACGAAAGCGGGCGAAGTCGTCCAGGTTGCCGATGATCCGCGCAGGCCCGACGGCGGTGCCCGGGCTGGCGGCGACGCCTGTCAGCAGCACGTCGCCCGGCGTTGCTCTCGCTCGCGGTGCGGTGGTGGGAGCGGTCGTGATCGGGCGGGTCTGCAGGACCCGGATCTCGTCGCCGGCGATCGCCCACTCGATGTCCTGCGGGCGCCCGAACAGGTTCTCGATGTCGCGTCCCAGAGCCGCGAGGGCGAGGACCTGGGCAGTGGTCAGCAGTTGCCCGCCCCGGTGCCTCGCGATCTGCACGTGCGCACCGTCGACCAGGTACGCCTCCGGAGTGACGGTCCCGGCCACGACAGTTTCGCCCAGGCCACTCGCAGCCTCGATCACCGCCTGCTCGGCCCCGGTGACCGGGTGCCGGGTGAACATGACTCCGGCCGTCTCGGGTTGCACCATCACCTGCACGATCACCCCGGCCGACGCGGGGGCTTCCCGATCCGTGCGAGCCGCGTAGGCGACGGCTTCGGGTGAGGAACCCGACGCGGCGCTGCGATGCACCGCCTCGATCACCTCGGCGGTGGAGGTGACCCCGAGCGTCGTGGCCAGCTGTCCGGCGAACGAAGACTCGACGCCGTCCTCCGCGAGGGCGGACGAGCGCACCGCGAACGGACCGGGACCGAGACGGTGCAGTCCGGCCTCGATCTCCCATTCCCAACCGGGATCGCCGAGCGGATCGGGTATCACGAATCCGTCGGGCACCCGGAATCCGGCACGCAGCAGCAGGCCGAGGTTGCGGGCCTTGGCACCGCAATGCTCGGACGCGTCCGGCAGTGGGACCGTCGGCACTGCTCAGGCCTCCGCGTCGCGGTCGCCGGCCCTGGCAAGGACCCGGTTCAGGCGCTGCTGGGCAGCCTGCGCCGAACCCAGGCCGAGCGCCTCCGCGACCTGCGGCCAGGTCATCCCACTGCCCCGGGCGGCGAACAGCAGGCCGGCCTCGATCTGATCGAGCTCGACCCGAACTGACGACAGCAGCCGCAGCCCGGCCGCGAGCACAGCCGGGTCCGTTCCCTGTGCGTCCCGGGCGGCCCACGCCGCGAACCTGACGAGGTCGGCGTCCGATCGTGGCTGCCCCGAATGCTCCCAGGGACGCCGCTCGAGCCGCGCAGCACCGGCCTCGTTCAGCGTCGTGCGTGCCTGATCGAGTTCGGCCGCGTGCGTCTGGTCGTCGGTGGTCACCCGACCACCACACGCCATCAACAGTCTGTTGTCAACATTCTGTTGATGGTCGTGTCGTCGGGCGAGGTCCCGGCATCCTCAGCCGGCGAGGATCCCGGCGACGAAATCCTGCGCGTCCTTCTGCGACGCACCGATCGTCCCGCGATGGTCCGCGCCCTCGTACGTGCGATACGTCAGTTCGTTCCCGTTGTCCTGCAATGTCTTCACCATCAGATCCGTCGACGGTTTGCTCACCACCAGGTCGCCGGAACTCTGCGCGACCAGCGTCGGGACCTGCACGTGGACCCTCGACGGTTCCTGGCGGGCCAGGTACTCGGTGAGCGGTCCCAGGTCGGCGTCGGGCCGGAAGACCTGATCGGCGGGCACGGGCGGCACCTTCCGGATGTCGTCGATGCACCCGGTCCGCGCCACCGTCAGCAGCGGTTGCGCCTCCTCGGTCAGCAACGCCGACGGGTCGATGGCGGGATCCGCGGCCTGGGCTCCGAGAAGGATCAGCGGCAGGAACGCCTCGGCCGCTTCGATACCCGGAACACCCGAGCGGAAGTACTGCGGCGTCTGGTCGAGCCCGTTTCCCGGTGCGATCGCCACGGCACCACCGAGATGCAGTTCCGGGGCGCGCTCCCCGCCCTGCGCCGCGGTGAACAACGCCGCCTGCCCACCCTGGCTGTGACCGATCACGAACCACGTCGAGCCGACCGCCGGATCCATCGCACGGGATGCGCGGACGATGTCCACGACGGCGTTCACCTCCGTGTCACCGTTGATGTACGGGTGGACACCCGGCGTGCCCAGACCCTGGTAGTCCGTGCTCACCACCGCATATCCCTTGGCGACCCAGTCGCCGAGGGACGCGTCCACGCCGGACAGATAGCCGTGGGCGGGACCACCAGCGAAATCCGCGGACGGGGCGCAGGCGTCCGCGACGCCGGTGGTGCCGTGCGCCCAGCTGATCACCGGATACCCGCCCTCGGGTGCCGGCGTGCGCGGAATCGACATGGTGCCCGACACCACGACGGGGTCGCCGTTGCCGTCCTGCGACGCGTAGGTGATCACCTCGTTCCGTCCGGCGCTCGGCAATGCCGGACCGTCTGCGACGACGCGGGACGAGAGAAGCCGACCAGGGCGAAGTGCGGCCGGGTCGGTGGCCGTCTCGGATGTCGCAGTGGAACAGGCACTTCCGCTGATGAGGACGAGCGCGGCCACGGCGCCGATTCGGGCGCGCGCGAACGTCATGAGAAGGCCGCCAGCGGTTCGGAACCCGACCAGTCGTGACCCCAGTAGCTGTCCGCCGTGATCTCCTCGGCGGTGTAATGCGTCTCGTCGACGAGCATGCCCTCGGTGCCGAACTCGAGGTCCCAGCCGCCGGGGGCACGCACGTAGAACGACACCATACGGTCGTTGGTGTGGCGCCCGAGGGTCGACGAGATGGAGAAGCCGAGCTTGCCGAGCCGGTCGAGTGCCTGGCCGACGGCGTCGAGCGTGTCGACCTCCGTCATCAGATGCACCATCCCGGGTTCGCCGCTGTGCGGCGCAGGGCACAACGCGAGGCTGTGATGGCGCTGATTGACTCCTATGAACCGCACGCGACGGGCCGGTCCCGGGGCGTCGGCCGAGCCGAGCCGGATCGCGCCGCGAGGCAGGAAGCCCAGCACCTCGGTGTAGAACGTGTAGGCCTCTTCGAACGCCGGCGTCGGGAGGACCACGTGCCCCAGACCCTGTGCGCCGGTGACGAACCGCCCGCCGTGCGGGGTGACGACCGGACTGTGGTCGAGCACGGGCCCGAAGAACACCTCCACCCGGGTGCCGGACGGATCGTCGAACGCGATCACCTGCTCGGCGTCGCGGTAGCGCGACTCCTCCTCGGACAGGACGTCGACCGTGACACCCGACTTCTCCACCTGCTCACGCACCCGCTGGAGGGCGAACTGGTCGCGCACCTCCCACCCCACCGCGAGCGCCTTGTCCGTGTCGCCCGGGAGGACGATCAGCCGCGACCGCCGCTCGTCGACACGCAGGTACAGGCCGCCCGGCTCGGGGCCGGACCCCTCGGCCATGCCCAGCCCGTCCACCACCAGCTCCCGCCAGCGTGGCACGTCCTTCGTCTGGATCCTGAGGTAGCCCAGTCCTCGAATGTCGGTCATGTGAAAGTCCTTTCCTGGAGGCGGCTCCGCCGCCCGTGCGCCTTTCTGGTAGCTGGAACTACCAAAAAGGCGCACGGGCGCGGAGCGCCTAGATCATCGAGCGGTGGATGCCCTGAGGTTCTCCGCCGAGCTGGGTCAGAGCCGAGGAGTGGAAGATCGATCCCGGCACGTGGATGGCGTGGGAGAGACCGGCGTGGGCGTCCCGCCAGAAACGCTGCAGGGGTGTCTTCAGTTGGAGCGCACCGCCACCGGAGCGTGCGAAGATCTCGTCCACGGCCCGCACCGCCCGCCAGGCGGCGGCCGTCTGCGTGCGCCGGCCGATGGACCGAAGTTCGAACGAGACGCCCCGGCCCTTCTCGGTCATGTCCCAGAACCGGTCGACCGTCTCGAAGATCGCCGCGCGCGACGCCGCGATCTCCGCCGCCGCCTCGCCGATCGCGAACAGCACGTACGGGTCGTCCTTGATCGCGGTGCCCGACACGGTGACACGTTCACGCTGCGCGTTCAGATGACAGGCCAGTGCACCCTCGGCGATGCCGATCAGCGACGACGTGATGCCGAGCGGGAAGATGCACGAAAACGGGAAGTTGTACAGCGTCTGGGTGCGACCGAACTCCTTGGGCGCGGACCCGTCGAAGACCTTGTCGGCCTGCAGCGTCCGGTGTTGAGGGATGAACGCATCCTCGACGATCAGGTCCTTGGACCCGGTGCCACGCAGCCCGACGACGTTCCAGCTGTCCTGGTCGATGTCGTAGTCCGAGCGTGGGAGCAGCACGTGCAGGATCTTCGGGGGCATCACCCGGTTACCGTCCCGATCACCGACCGCGGCGCCGATCATGATCCACCCGCAGTGGTCGGTGCCGGAGGAGAACGACCACCGTCCGTTGAGGACGTATCCGCCGTCGGTGGGCACGGCCACACCCATCGGGGCGTACGGCGAGGCCATCCACATGTCGGAGTCCTCGCCCCACACCTCGTCCTGGGCCGTGCGGTCGAAGAACGCCAGTTCCCACGGGTGGACGCCGACGATGCCGCTCACCCAGCCCGCGGCCCCGTCGATGGCGCCGATGCCCATCGCGGTCTCCGCGAACTCACGCGGATGCGATTCGTAGCCGCCGTACTCCTTGGGCTGCAGCATCCGCATCACTCCGGAGTCGCGCAACCTTTTCGCGGAGGTGTCGGACAGGCGCATCAGCTTGTCGCCCTCGGCGCCTTCCGCGCGGATCTCGTCCGCGTACTGCTCGATCCTGTCAAGAACGTGACCCATGATGATCTCGGCTTTCTGGTCGGTACCCGGCGAAACGCCTAGGCGGACTTTTTCTCGGCGACTGCGGAACTCGCGGACTTCCGGTCTGCGAGGCCGAGGGCGATCTCGATCAGCTGGTCCTCCTGACCGCCGACCAGCTTGCGTCGGCCTGCCTCGATGAGGATCTCCGCACCGGACACGCCGTATCGGCGGGCGTGGGAGTCGGCGTGCTTGAGGAAGCTGGAGTAGACACCCGCGTAGCCCATGGTCAGCGACAGCCGGTCGAGTAGGCAGTCGCCGTCCATGATCGGCCGGACGACGTCCTCCGCCGCGTCGATGATCTTCAGAGTGTCGATGCCGGTGCGGATTCCGAGCCTCTCCGTGACGGCGGCGAATGCTTCCACCGGGGTGTTGCCCGCACCCGCACCGAAACGCCGCGTGGAGCCGTCGATCTGCAGGGCGCCGGCCTCGACGGCGAGCACCGAGTTGGCGACACCGAGCCCGAGGTTCTCGTGCCCGTGGAAGCCGACCTGCGCGTCGTCGCCGAGTTCGGCCACCAGGGCGGACACGCGGTCGCTGACGGCGTTCAGGATCAGCGCCCCGGCCGAGTCCACCACGTACACGCACTGGCAGCCGGCGTCGGCCATGATCCGGGCCTGCTGCGCGAGAACCTCCGGCGGCTGACTGTGCGACATCATCAGGAAGCCGACCGTCTCCAGCCCGAGTTCGCGGGCGAGACCGAAATGCTGCACGGAAATGTCGGCTTCGGTGCAGTGCGTGGCGATGCGGCAGATGCTCGCGCCGTTGTCCGCCGCTTCCCGGATGTCGGATTGCACCCCCAGTCCGGGCAGCATGAGGAACGCGATCCTGGCCCGCTCGGCCGTCTCCACCGCGGCCTTGATCAGCACCTGCTCCGGGGTGTGGCTGAAGCCGTAGTTGAACGAGGAACCACCGAGTCCGTCGCCGTGGGTGACCTCGATGACCGGGACCCCGGCGGCGTCGAGCGCCCCGACGATCGAGCGGACGTGTTCGACGGTGAACTGGTGTCTCTTGGCGTGGGAGCCGTCGCGCAGGGACGAGTCCGTCACCCGGATGTCGAGATCAGCACTGTAAGGCATCGGTATTCCTTCGAAGAGTGAATGGGGCGGACGCGTTCAGACGCTCGCGCCGAGGATCTGCGTCGCGAAACTCTCGCCGACCTTCGTGGCGGCGGCGGTCATGATGTCGAGGTTGCCGGAATAGGGCGGCAGGAAGTCGCCCGCTCCCTCGACCTCGAGGAAGATGCCGACCCGGGCGAGGCCACCGCTGATCGGCGTCGGGTCGTCGAACTGCGGTTCGGCGCGCAGGCGGTAACCCGGGACGTATGCCTGCACGGACGCCGCGACGTCGTGGATGGACGCGGTGATCGCGTCCCGGTCGGCGTCGGCAGGAATGGAGCAGAACACGGTGTCCTTCATGAACATCGGCGGTTCGGCCGGGTTCAGGATGATGATCGCCTTGCCCTTCTTCGCCCCGCCGATCGTCTCGATGCCCCGGCTCGTGGTGATCGTGAATTCGTCGATGTTCGCGCGGGTTCCCGGGCCCGCGGACGGCGACGCCACGCTGGCGACGATCTCGGCGTACGCCACCTCGGTGATCCGGGAGACGGCGTGGACCATCGGGATGGTCGCCTGGCCGCCGCACGTGATGAGGTTGACGTTCGGCGCGGTCCGGTGCGCGCCCATGTTCACGGCGGGCACGACGGCGGGTCCGAGCGCGGCGGGGGTGAGGTCGACGGCCTGGATGCCGAGTTCCCGGTAGCGGGGGGCGTTCGCCCGGTGCACGTAGGCGGACGTCGCCTCGAAGACGATGTCGGGGCGCTCGTCCTGGGCGAGCAGCCAGTCGACGCCCTCGGCGCTGGCGGTCACACCCCGGTCCGCGGCGCGCTTCAGTCCTTCGCTGTCGGGATCGACGCCGATCATCCAGCGGGGCTCGATGATCTCCGAGCGGAGAAGCTTGTACAGGAGGTCGGTGCCGATGTTGCCGGATCCGACGATCGCGGCGAGAGCCTTGGTCACAGTTGTCGCCTTTACTTGAATTCTACTGATATGGAACCGATGTCACTGAAATCGGCGCGGAACACGTCGCCGGGCCGGGCGTCGATCGCGCGGGTGCAGGAGCCGGGCAGGATCACGTGCCCGGCCTCGAGTCGCACTCCGAAGCTCGCGACCTTCCGGGCCAGCCAGGCCACGGCCTTCGTGGGATTGCCGAGCACCGCCGACGCCTCGCCCCGCGCGATCTCCTCGTCACCCTGGAACAGCACGGCGGAGATCCCGCCGATGTCGACGTTCGCCGGTTCCACCCGTCCGGCGCCGAGGATCACCCCGGCCGAGGACGCGTTGTCGGCGATCGTGTCGGCGAGCCCGATCTTCCAGTTGGCGATGCGCGAGTCGATCAGTTCGATGCTGGGAACGATGTACTCGGTGGCCGCCAGCACATCCGCCTCGGTGCACCCCTCCCCCGGCAGGGTCTCGCCGAGGACGTATCCGATCTCCACCTCGATGCGCGGGTAGCAGAACTGCGCGGTGTCGATCGGCGTCCCCTCCGCGTACACCATGCTCGACAGCAGGTGCCCGTAGTCGGGCTCGTCCACGCCCATCATCTTCTGCATGACCTCGGACGACAGCCCGACCTTGTGGCCGTACACCGTCTCCCCCGCCTCCAGCCGCGACCGGATGTTGATCAGCGCGATCTCGTAGGCGTCGACGACGTCGATGCCCGGGAACACTGTGGTCAACGGGTCGATCGGCGAGCGGTCACGTTCGGCGTTCCGCAGCAGGTGGGCGGCGGACAGCCGCTGTGCATCGCTCAGCATCACGCCACCTCTCCCGCACGTGAGTGCTGTCGCGTGTTCCGGGACTCTTTGCCACTCACGTCGGCGACGTGCAGCGCGGCGATGTAGCCGAACACCATGGCGGGACCGATGGTCGCGCCCGCACCGGCGTATTCGTTGCCCATCACCGACGCGGACGTGTTGCCGGTGGCGTACAGACCGTCGATGACGGAACCGTCCTCCCGGAGCACCCGCGCGTCGGCGTCGGTGACGAGGCCGCCCTTGGTGCCCAGGTCGCCGGCCTCGCACCGGATTGCGTAGAACGGTCCCTGGACGATCTCGTCGAGGCACGGGTTCTTCATCGTCGGGTCGCCGTAGTACCGGTCGTACGCGCTGTCACCGCGGCCGAAGTCCTCGTCCGTGCCGGTGCGGGCGAAGCCGTTGAACCGGTCGATGGTTGCGACCAGGGTGTCGGCCTTGACGCCGATCGCGTCGGCGAGGTCGCGCAGCGTGTCCGCCTTGTGCACCACCCCGGAGTCGTAGAACCCCTGTGGGAACGGCACACCCGGCAGCACCTGCGCGAACGGGTACCGCGACTTCGCCTTGCCGTCCATCACGAACCACGCCGGGACGTGACCGCCGTCGAGCTGGTCGTGGACGAAGTTCACGTACGGCGACGACTCGTTGGTGAAGCGTTCGCCGCGGCCGTTGACGATCACCGACGGCGGAATGCACCGCTCCGAGACGAGCGGGATCACGGCGCCCATCGGGTGGAACACCGACGGCATCCACCAGGCGTCGTCCATGAGGTCGACTGCTGCGCCGAGCTTCTGGCCGGCGACGATGCCGTCACCGGTGTTCTCCCGGGCACCGGCACTGACGTCCGGGACGCCGTGCTTGGGCAGGTACTTCGCGCGCATGTCCTGGTTGTGGTCGAACCCGCCGGTCGCGAGCAGCACGCCGCGACGGGCGCCGATCCGGACCGTCCGTCCGTCGCGTTCGGCGAGAACACCGACGACCGCTCCGGTGCCGTCGACGATCAGTTCCGTCATCGACGTCTTCAGCCACAGCGGCACCCCGGCATCCCTGAGGACCATCCGCATGCGCGCCACGAGTGCACGTCCACCGGTGGCCATGTGGCGTCGGCGGATCACGTTGGATGCCACTCGCCACGCCGCGACCAGTGATGCCTTGCGGCCCTTCCAGGTGCGCTTGACCATGGCGAGGTCGTGGTAGTCCTTGGACGTGACCCACAGTCCCAGCGGACCCTTCATGCTGTTCGGGCGCTGGTACTGCTCGTCGTCCTGCAGCGCCCGGGTATCGAACGGCATGCATTCGATGGTGCGTCCGAGCGGACGGCCGCCGTCGTACTCCGGGTGGTAGTCGGAGTAGCCCTTCACCCAGTAGAGCTTCATGTGCGGGCTGCGGTCGAGCAGTTCCATCAGCTCGGGACCCTTGTCGACGAACGCGTCGAGACGGTCGGCGGGAACCGTGCCCGCGGTGATGATGTCGAGGTAGCGGCGGATCGATTCCCGCGAGTCGATCACACCCTTCTCCCGCAGTGTCGGGGCGTTGGGAATCCAGATGCCGCCTCCGGAGATGGCGGTGGATCCGCCGAACGTGGCGCCCTTGTCGATGACGAGGGTGTCGATTCCCCGGTCGGCCGCGGTGATCGCCGCGGCCATGCCGCCGCCACCGCTGCCGACGACGAGGAAATCGACTGTGGTGTCGAAGTTTTCTTCGGTGCCGCTCATCGTCCGCTGCCGTCCTTGCGGAGCAGGAAGGCGAGGACGGCACTCTCGAACGCCGTCTTCTGCTCGATCATCGCCCAGTGCCCGCAGTTCGGGAACACGTGGAGTTCCGCCCGGGGGATCGACCGCATCGGGATGATCGCCATGTCCAGCGGGCTGACCCGGTCGTCGCGGCCCCACGTGAGCAGTGTCGGCGCCTTCACCTTGTGCAGCTGAGCCCAGTACGGGGTCGCGTCGGACTCGAGTGCGGCCCGGGCGCCGGCCTCGAACGCCGCCCTGCTGTACATCTTGCGGGCGCTGGCGAGGGTCTCGGGATCGGTTGCCTGTGTCCAGCGTTCCTCGATCAGTTCCTCGGTGACCATCGCGGGGTCGAACACCATCGAGTGCAGCCACGCGATCAGTCGTTCCCGGGTGGGTTCGTCCGTGAACTCCATCAGGAGGTTGATGCCCTCACCGGGGCCGGGGCTGAAGAGGTTCTTGCCGATGCCGCCGATGGTGATCAGCTTGCCGACCCGGTCGGGGTGTGCGATGGCGAACTGGGTGGCGACGATGCCGCCCATCGAGTTTCCGAGCATCGCCACCTCGTCGAGTCCGAGCCCGTCGAGGAAGCGGAGTACCGCGTCGCCTGCGGTGAGCATCGGATGACCGCCGAAGTCGTCGCTGACCCCGAATCCCGGGAACTCCAGGACGAAGGTGCGGAAGTGCTCGGCGAAGACGCCGAGGTTGCCGCGGAAGTTGCGCCATCCCGTCACGCCGGGGCCGGAGCCGTGCAGCAGCAGGAGAGGCGGACCGTCGCCGGCCTCGTGGTAGCGAAGCACGCCGAGGTCGGTCTCAAGCTCCTTCAGGGTGCCCTCGTAACTCGAGTCAGTCGTCATGGTCGATCACGTTGCCAGCGTGCTCCCGGCTCGGACAGAAGCGATCCCGGTCAGCGAGACATCGCCCTGATGGCGCAGGCATCGGCCGGGGATTTCCACTGACCGAGACGGCATCTCGTGACCGTTCGGAGGCGTCCCTAGCCTCGGGGACGATCGTCGAACGGGTCGGCGACGCAGAAGCAATCGGAGGCGGTCTGATGGCAACCGAACCGGCCGGCACCCAGCCCGGGACACGCTCGGACGCACCGTCACCGGACGAGATGCGCCGCGCCCTCGGCCAATTCGCCAGCGGAGTCACGGTGGTGACCGGCCTCGACACGGAGGGTCCGGTGGGTTTCACGTGTCAGTCGTTCGCGTCGGTGTCCCTGGAGCCGCCACTGATCCTGTTCTGCGCCGATCACCGCGGGCGGGCATGGCCGCGCATCCGGCGGTCGGGGCGTTTCACGATCAACGTGCTACGCGAAGACCAGACGGACTTCTGCTTCCGGTTCGGCTCGAGCCGGGGTTCCAAGTTCGACGGGCTCTCCTGGGAGCCGTCGCGGTGGTCGACTCCGTCGTTGCCGGGCGTGCTCGTGCGTGTGCACGCTCACGTGCAGTCGGTGCACACCGCGGGCGATCACGACGTCGTGATCGGACGCGTCCTGGAACTCGAATCGGTGTGCGAGGAGCGGCCGATGGTGTTCTTCCGGGGCGGTTTCGGCCTCGACGCCGCTCCGCGGCCCGTGCGCTCGTAACGAGTCCAGAGACTCGTCACGCGCGCTACAGCCATTGCCCGGACTGCACCGCGAGGAGCTGGTCCAGCGCCTCGGTCGACCACGAGCTGTCCGGGATCTCCGGAGTCCGGCGGCCGCGACGGGGTGTTCCCAGTTCGGGGTGGAGCGTCCGGGTGACTTCCCGGGCGGCGTCGACGACGAGCGGGGCGACGCGTTCGAGTTGGACGGTGCGCGCGTCTCCGCACAGCGAGATGCCGGCCACCGGCCCGTCGGCGCTGCGGACCGCGACACCGACGCACCCGATTCCGCGCACCGCCTCCCCGCGCTCGAACGCGAGTCCGCGGCGCTGCCGGATCCGGTTGAGCTCCTGGTGCAGCGTGGACAGTTCGGTGATCGTGCGGTCCGTGCTCCTGTTGAGCCGCGGCCCGTACATGCTGTCGACCTGTTCCGGGTCCACCCACGCCAGCATCGCCTTGCCGCCCGCCGTCGTGTAGGCGGGAACGCGCCCACCCACCCGCGACGGCAGGCTCGCGGCCATCCGTCCGCCCACCTTGTCCAGGTACACGCTCTCCGCGCCGTCCAGCACGGCCAGGTGCACCACCATTCCGGTCTGCATGTGCAGTTCGTGCAGCAGCGGGGCCGCCGCAGCTCGGACCTGGCTGTGCCCGTTGTCGCCGCCGCCGAGCCCCATCGCGCGCCGTCCGAGGCAGTAGCCGAAGCTGGCGTGGTCGACCCAGTCGAGGCGGACCAGCTGGTCGAGGATGCGGTGCACCGTGGACCGCGGCAGCCGGGTGCGGCACGCGACCTCCTCGAGGGTCAGGCGCGACGTCCGGCCGTCGAACGCGTCGAGGATCAGCGTCATCCGCTCGACCATCGACGGTGGCAGATCCTTCTTCGCAGCGGGTACCGACAGTGCATCATCCGAATCGACGACAGTCATCGACGCCTCCAAATATCCTGGTCACACGCATACGCCCGACAAAAATTGAAATGAATTCTTAAAATGTACCAGTCGTGCCCGGCGCGGGGAAGAAATCGGACGATCGCCGCGTCCGGTCACCGGGAATCCCTGCGCGGTCACTGGGCACCTCCACTACAACGGTGACGACAGACCGACCCCCGACAACGGAGGAACGAACTGATGCACATAGGAATCGCGCCGCCCATCGTCATCGCGCACCCCGCCGTCCGCACGGACTGGGAACTCGGCGCCGGCATCGCGGAGTTGACCGCGATCGCCCGCACGGCCGACCGCCTCGGCTACCACCACCTCACCTGCAGCGAGCACGTCGCCGTCCCCACCGACGTCGCGGTCGAGCGCGGCGGCACCTACTGGGACCCGCTCGCGACACTCGGGTTCCTCGCCGCACAGACCACCGGCATCCGCCTGGCCACCCAGGTTCTGGTACTCGGCTATCACCATCCCCTCGAGATCGCGAAGCGCTACGGCACGCTCGACGTCGTCAGCGGCGGCCGACTCGTGCTGGGTCTGGGCGTGGGCAGCCTGCGCGAGGAATTCGATCTGCTCGGCGCCCATTTCGACGACCGGGGCGCCCGCGCCGACGACGCCCTCGCGGCGCTCCGCGCGTCGCTGTCGCAACCTCGGCCCGAGTACCACGGCACCTTCTACGACTTCGACGGCGTCGTCGTCGAACCGCACGCCGTCCAACCGCGGGTCCCGCTGTGGATCGGGGGACGGACACTGCGATCCCTGCGCCGCGCGGCGACGCTCGGCGACGGGTGGGTGCCGTTCGGCCTGTCCCTCGACGAGTTGTGCGCGCTGCTCGCCAAGGTCGACCTCCCCGACGGTTTCGACGTGGTCCTCAGCGCGGGCGCGCCCCTCGACCCGATCGGCTCCCGCGACACCGCGGCCCGCGCCCTCGAACGACGACGCGACGCCGGCACCACCGTCGTCAGCGCCACCCTCGCGTCCACGAGCGCAGCCCACTACTGCGAGCAACTGGAGGCCCTCCGGCAGTTGGGCGACGAACTCGGCCTCTCCTTCCGCACCGCAACCGCAGACAGGATCCGTCCATGACCGGCACCGAAGAACTCGTCCGCGCACTCGCCGAACGCGTCACCGCACTCGAAGACAAGCTCGCCATCCTCGAGTTGATGACCGCCTACGGTCCCGCCATCGACAGCGGTTCGGCCGACGCGGTCGCGCGGCTGTGGACAGAGGACGGCGTGTACGACGTCGACACCGGAGTGATGCGCGGACATGCGGCCATCACGGCGATGGTGCAGTCACAGGCGCATCAAGGCTGGATCGGCGGTGGCTGCGCGCACATGCTCGAACCCGGGCACGTGCGCGTCGCCGGCGACACCGCGGTGGCCACGTGCAAGTCGCAGTTGATCATTCACGACGACGACGGATTCCGCGTCCACCGGATCACCGCCAACCGGTGGGAACTCGCCAAGATCGACGGCGAGTGGAAGGTGACCCGGCGCATCAATCGGCTGCTCGACGGCCGCGAGGAGGCACGCACCCTGCTGGCCGCGGGCGTACACGCCTGAGCAAAGCTTCAGCTGCACCGGCACGAGGCCCGCAGGTGCTGCGGGCCTCGTGGTCTGTGCGGGGGAAGGTCAGGCGACCATCTCCGACTTGGGCACCGCCGTATCGACTGGACGCTCGATCTTGTTGCGGGTGAGGAGAAGTCCCATCACCGCGGCCAGCAGTCCGGCGACGGCGAGTGTGAAGAAGGCGTAGACGAACCCCTTCTCCGAGTACTGCGCGGCCCGGCCCACCAGCACGACCCCGGGGATCGCGATGATGGCGATCATCACCTGACTGCCGATCGCACTGCCCAGCGAGCCGGACAGGTTCAGCATCCCGCCTGCGATCCCCTGCGTCTGCGCGGGCACGGTGCGCATGATGAGGTTCGGCAACGTCGCCGACGCGGAACCGAGACCCAGGCCGATCACCAACTGCCCGAACATCATCTGGACGGTCGAGTCGTGCAGGGTGGCGAGCAGGAACGACCCGAGCGCGAGGGAGGCGCCGCCGAACACCAGAACCGGCGCCGGGCCGATGCGACGGGTGAAGTATCCGCCGACCGGGCCCGCGATCATCGACACGACACCCGTGGGGACGGTGTAGATCGCCACGGCGAGGGCGGTGACACCGAATCCGTAGCCGAGACCGAGGTCGGGATCGGTCATCACGAACATCGGGATGAGCATCGAATGGCTGACGAGGACGAACTGGACGAAACCGCTGGCGGCCAATGTTTTCGCGACGGGTCCGTGCTTCAGCATCTGCAGGTCGATGAGCGGTTCCTTCGGCGTGCGCTCATACACCAGCCAACCGGCAAGAATCGCGAGACCGCCGCCCACGCAGAGAAGCGTCTGCGGTGCGGCGTACCCCCACGCGGTGGCCTTGCCGATGCCGAACAGCAGCACGAAGGCGCCGAGCCCGAGGATGACCGCGCCGAGCACGTCCAGCTTGGACCGCGTGCGCAGGGTGGACTCGGGAACGAAGATCGCGACCGCGATTCCGACGACCGCCACGTGGAGGAGTTGCGCCCAGAACACACCGGTGTAGCCGAAGTGGTCGATGAGATAGCCACCGATGATCGGGCCGAGGATTGTGCTGGCGCCCATGCCTGTCGCGACGAATCCCACGGCCACGGGAATGATCGACGGGGGCAGAATATCTCGGATCAGACCGTACGCGAGCACGAGGATCGCCATGCCCGCACCCTGGAGTCCGCGCCCGACGAGGAAGAGTTCGAAGTTGGGGGCCAGCGCTCCGAGTAGCGATCCGGCGCCGAATACCGCGGCGGACACGAGCATCATCCGCTTCTTGCCGTAGATGTCGCCGAGTTTGCCGACGAGGGGTGTCGAGGCGGCGAGCATGAGGGTGACGATCGTGATCACCCAGCCGACGTTCGCGGTGCCGAAGTGTTTCGCGATCTCCGGCAGCGCGGGGGTGACGAAATTGTAGGCGAGCGGGATGACTTCGACCAGAAGGATGATCAAGGCCAGGAGGGTGAACGACTTCCCGCGCGAGAGCGGTGCGCGCTCCGCCTCGCCTGCGGACAGGGGCATGTTATGCATATGTGGCTCCGGGGGATTCGTGAGGATCGGCACGCCCAACCTGGCATGCCGGCCAGTGACGTCGACCACAGTTCCCACTCACCGAGACCTACCTGCAGCCGGTGTCGTCGATGCCGAATCGGCAGAGAAAGTAGAAAACATTCCTCCACGAAATCGCGCTTCTCTAGTGACTGAACACTAGTTCATGCGATACAACTAGAATGAAATCTAATTCTCTCGAAACAGGAGTTCCCATGACTGAATCACTCAGCCTCGCCGGACGCACCGCCGTCGTCACCGGTGCCGGCGCAGGCCTCGGCCGGGCCGAGGCCCTCGCGCTCGCGGCCGCCGGTGCGGCAGTCGTCGTCAACGACATGGGCGACGGCGCACACGAGGTGGCCGCGGAGATCACGGCGGCAGGCGGTCGTGCCACCGCCGTGCCCGGCGACGTCTCCGACTGGACACTGGGCGAACGCCTCGTGCACGAGGCCGTCAGCACCTTCGGATCGATGGACATCCTCGTCAACAACGCCGGAATCCTGCGCGACAAGATGATTTTCAACCTCTCCGAAGCCGACTGGGACGACGTCATCCGCGTCCACCTCAAGGGGCACGCCGCCACGTCACGCGCCGCGGCCGTGCACTGGCGCGAGGCGAGCAAGGCCGCCGGGGGGCCGGTGTACGGGCGGGTCGTCAACACGTCGTCCGAGGCGTTCCTGTTCGGATCGGCAGGCCAGCCCAACTACTCCGCCGCGAAGGCCGGGATCACCGCACTCACACTGTCGACGGCACAGGGCCTGTCCCGCTACGGGGTACGCGCCAACGCGATCTGCCCGCGCGCCAGGACGGCCATGACCGCCGACGCGTTCGGCGAGAACACGGCCGACGCGAGACTCGACCCCCTGTCCCCCGACCGGGTCGCCACCCTCGTCCACTACCTGTCCTCCCCCGCCGCCGACGAGATCAACGGACAGGTGTTCGTCGTGTACGGCAAGATGGTCGCGCTCATGGCGGCACCGAAGGTCGAGAACCGCTTCGATGCAGCGGGTTCCGCGTTCTCACCCGAGGAGCTCGAGGAGCTTCTCACACCCTATTTCGCCGGCCGCGGACCGTACGAGAACTATGCCGCGTTCAGCGTCGCCGAATTGGAAAAGGTCGCGCTGGCGACCGGCGACACCGCCGATGTCTGAGCCACACTCGCAGACGGAGCACACGATGAGGCTGCACGGAAAGACGGCGATCGTGACGGGCGGAGCCGGAGGCATCGGCCGGGCCGTGACGACGGTGTTCGTCCGCGAGGGCGCCAACGTCCTGTTCGTCGACATCGACGACGAACGCGGCATGGACCTCGAGCGGGAACTGGGATCGTCCGCTCGCTTCCTGAACACCGACATCTCCCGGCGCGAGTCCGCCGAACAGATCCGGGACGCCGCCGTCGCAGCGTTCGGATCCGTGGACGTGCTGGTCAACAACGCCCACGCCTCGCGGCAGGCACTGCTGATCGACCACACCCAGGAAATGTTCGACCTCTCGTTCCGGACCGGGTTCTATCCGGTCGTGCACCTGATGCAGGCCTGCTACGAGCAGTTGAAGGCGGCGAAGGGTTCGGTGATCAACTTCGCGTCCGGGTCCGGGCTCGACGGCATGCCCACCCAGACGTCGTACGCCGCGGCGAAGGAAGCGATCCGCGGCGTCAGCCGGGTGGCGGCCAACGAGTGGGCGGCCGACCAGATCCGGGTCAACGTGATCTGCCCGTTCGCCGCGACCGAGGGGGTCCTCGCCTGGCAGGAATGGTTCCCCGACCGTGCTGCCGCGTCCGTGGCGAAAGTTCCGCTCCAGCGGATCGGCGATCCCGAGACCGATATCGCTCCCGTCGCCGTGTTCCTCGCCTCCGAAGATTCGCGGTACATGACCGGACAGACACTGATGGCGGACGGCGGCAGCATCAAGCTGCGCTGACCCGCCCGGACAGGAGAGCAACGATGGAAGACTTCGAAGGCCGGGTCGCCCTGATCACCGGAGGCGCCCGCGGCCAGGGCCGCAGCCACGCGGTCGCACTGGCGGAATGCGGAGCAGACATAGTTCTGTGCGACCGCTGCGAGGACAGCCCGGCCGTGAACTATCCCCTGGGCACCGCCGCCGACCTCGACGAGACCGCCGAACTGGTGCGCGCCACCGGTCGCCGGTGCATCACCGCCAAGGCGGACACCGCCGACCGAGCCGCGATGGACGCACTGGTCGCGGAGGCGGAGTCCGAGTTCGGGCGTATCGACGTCGCGGTCGCGAACGCCGGCGTCTCGGTGGCCGCCCCGGTGCAGTCGCTCACTCAGGAACAGTGGTCGGAGGCGATCGGTTCCAACCTCACCGGCGTCTTCAATACGGTGGGAGCGGTGACGCCCGGCATGATCCGGCGGGGATACGGCCGGATCGTCACGATCTCGTCGATGCTCGGCCGGGCCGGCAGCACCAACATGGCCGCGTACGCGGCGTCGAAGTGGGGCGTCATCGGGCTCACCAAGAGCGCGGCGCTCGATCTCGCCCCGCACGGCATCACGGTGAATGCGATTGCGCCGGGCAACATCTCGACACCGATGATTCACAACGACGCCCTCTATCGGATGATGCGTCCCGACCTCGAGGCCCCCGCAGCGGAGGACGTGGAACCGGTGTTCCGCAGCCTGCACGCCCAGCCCGTGGCGTGGCTGGACGCCGCCGAGATCACCCGGGTCGTGCTCTTCCTCGCCGCCGAGGGCAGCGCACACATCAGCGGCATCGTCCTGCCCGTCGACGCGGGCAATGCCGCCCGCGGCCTGTGAGTACTTATTAACCGCCCGACGTTAATAAGTACTCACGGGAGCTTTGATCAATACTTTGATTAAACCGATCCGGCCGCTAACCTGTGGTCATGCCCGAGGAGACGACCGACCAGAGCAACCTGGACTTCCTGTCCTTCGTGGACTTCGCGGTGGGCAAGACCGTCGACGAGTTGCCGGAGGTCGATCCGGTGTCCATGCGACTGGTTCTCGCACTGCACCGGGTGACCAGCGCCCTCGTCTACGACCTCGAGTCCGCGGTTCACCGCCCCAGCGGGTGGAGCTGGCCCGGATTCCGGGTGCTGTTCGTGCTGTGGCTCGCAGGTCCCTGCGAAGCCAAGCGCGTGGCCTCACTGTCAGGCATGAGCCGCTCCGCGGTGTCGGCCCTGGTGAACACGCTCGAGCGCGACGGTCTCGTGACGCGGAGTCCGTCCGCCGAGGACCGCCGGGCGGTCGCCCTCGAACTCACCGGGGCCGGGCACGACGCCATCGTCAGCACATACTCGGCGCACAACAAACGGGAGCAGACATGGACCGAGACACTGACACCGTCGGAACGGCTCGTCCTGATCGGCCTGCTCGAGAAGCTCGCGTCTGGAACGGCGGCTCAGGAAGCCATCAAACGCAGTTGAGGTAGGTGATGGCCGTGAGCAGTCTCCTTCGTCCGGAGGAACCGCATCTCGTCTCGTTCGACGAGTTCCGCGAGTCGGTGAGCGACGCGTTCGTCCCCCTCGAGATGACGTCGGCAGACCACGACGACTTCCGTGGCGTCGTGCGGGGCGCGACGGTCGGGGCGGTCCGGATCAGCGAGGTCACGGCAGCCCCGCACGTCATTCGGCGAACACCCCGGACCATCCGCGCCGCCAACCCCGACTACTTCAAACTCGGACTGCAGGTCCGCGGGTATTGCGTCCTCAGCCAGGACGGCCGGGAAGCAGCGCTCACCCCCGGCGACTTCGCGATCTACGACACGACCCGCCCGTATCAGTTGTCGTTCGACGACCGGTTCCGGATGCTGGTCGTGATGTTCCCCCGCCACCTCCTCCGCGTTCCGCCCGACGGCATCGCCCAGCTCACCGCGCGCCGGGTGTCGGGCAGGCAGGGGCTCGGTTCCGTCGTCACCTCGCTGTTGCGCGGGCTCGGCGAGCAGATCGCCGACGCCTCCCCCACCGTCGCGGTGCACCTCGGCGATGCCGTCCTCGATCTGGTCGCGGCCGCGTTCGCGGAGCAACTCCACCTCGCCGACGGGCTGATGCCGCAGTCGCGCGGGGACGCACTGCGAGCCAGGGTCACCGCCTTCATCGACGAGCGCCTCGCCGACCGGGAGCTGGACCTGCACTCGATCGCCGCCGCGCATCACATCTCGGTGCGGCACCTGCAGAAGATGTTCGAAGCCGACGGCGACACGGTGAGCGGGTGGATTCGACGCCGCCGCCTCGAGCAGTGCCGACGCGATCTCGCCGACCCTTGTTGCCGCGATCTGCCCGTCTCGGCCATCGGTGCACGCTGGGGTTTCGCGGACGCCGCCCACTTCTCCCGGCTGTTCAAGAGCACGCACGGCTCGACGCCCGGCAGATACCGCACCGACACCACACCGGTCACCGAGTCGACTCGTCCGACCCGATGATTCCCGCGATCTCGTCGACGTGCACGGGCCTGCGCCAACTGTCCCAGCCCACGTGGATCTGCCGCGGGTGCACGGACATGTCGAGCACGCCGCCCTGGTGAGTGTGCCCGTGCAGCAACCAGTCTCCCTCGTCCTGCAGCCGGTACTGCACACCCCGGTCCTCCGCGGTGTGGTCGCCGACGTACGGGAAATGGGAGAGCAGCACGGTCTCGCCTCCGATCTTCCGCCGCGCGAACAACTGCACCGACGCGAACGTCTCCAGGAACACCCGCTGCCGGATGTGACTGTTGCGGTTCGCCATCGGGTGACACGAGTCGTGATTGCCGGGGATCAGATGCAGTTCGACGTTCCGCGTCCGCGCGAACTGGTCCAGTGCGCGCAGCGCCCAGTCCTCGGCGGCCTTACCTCCCACGGTGATGTCGCCGAGTATCCAGAGTTGTTCGCCGCTCCCGACGGCGGCGCCCAGTGCGTCCAGGATCGATTCGTCGTGCGCGTCGATCTCCGCGTCGAAGCCCCGGATCTCCACCAGCCGTGCGTGACGCAGGTGCAGATCGGACGTGAACCAGACGCTCATGTCAGGAACCGCGACCGCAGTTCCGCGAAGAACGCCGCCGACAACCGCTCGAAGTCGTCACCGCTCAAGCGGATCCGGTCGCCGATCTCGAGCTTCAGAACGGACTCGCCGGAGACGTACTTCAGGACGCTGATGCCGCGCAGGACGCCGTCGTTGTTCATCAACGAGTCGACGATGATCTCGACTTCGTTGAGCGGGTTCCCGTCCTTGCCCGTCACCGCCCGGATCCGGTGGACGAAGTAGCGGTCCAGCACCAGGACCATGTTGTCGAAGAACAGTGGGTCGAAGTCCTCGAGTGCGGCGAAGACCTCCTTGCCCGTGACCTCACCCGCAATCGCCCCCGTCAGCGACGTGTACGCGGCGACCTGCTTCGCGACGGACGCCTCGGCGTGATCGATTTCTTCCTTCGTGTAGTTCTTCCGTCCGAGCACTTCGCCGTCTCCTTCGATGCACCGGGTGTCGGATCGACACGCTGAACTCCCAGACCAGCAGTGTTCCACTTTCCACATCCCAGCGGATCAGGGTTCGGGGTGCGATACTCCCGGGTGGCTCTTTGCTCGTATCAACCGGCAACCGAGAAGTCCGGAAGGATGCACCGATGAAGGTCACGATTGCACGAACCGTAGGTATCGCCGCCGCTGTCGCCGGCGCGGGTCTACTCGCCGCACCCACCGCGTCCGCGGCACCCGAAGACGTCACGGTCGACATCGCTGTCGACGGGAATGCGGTGGTCATGGACGTCCGGTACGACGTGTCCGGCGCAGTGGTGTGCGTGATGAACATCCTCACTGTGGGCGAAACCACGCCCACCGCCTTCGTTGGCCCGACAGTGGTCATGGGCGGCGACGACGGCGAGCTGAGGGCCACCGTCGATCCCGGCGAGTACACGGTGCAATGGTCTTGCTCGAGCATTCCGTCGTTCGAGCAGTGGGGAACCGCCCCGCCGCTGACCACCGGCACCGCCGAACCCACCCTCGTCACCGTCGCCGAGACGTCCGGACCGGGCGGCGGAGGCTCGTCCGGCAGTCCGTTCGGCAGCTGACGGCCCGTGCGTACGTGAGCGGCAAAGCGTGTTCGAGCACTCTTTCGCACTCACGTACGCGGGAATGGCGAACTTCCTGGACCGACGCGTAACGAAACCGGTGCGAGCGGGGATTGACAATACGGAATCCCGCAACGGACAGGAACCCTCCGCCATGGCTACCGTCACGCACATCGATATCGCTCGCGCCCGCCGCTCCCGTCGGGTTCTCTTCATCGGCAACCCGACGCGGTACAAAGAGGTGTCGCACTGGGCGATGGTCAAGCAATGGATGGTGGTCCACGGACTCGAGCCCGTCCGGAAGTTGGACGGCCCCGCGCTCTGCGCGATCGTCACCGAGGACGTCCTCGACGGAGTCGGCTCACCCCAGGACGCGCTGGCAGTTCAGAACGCCCGTGAACAGGGCATACCGGTGATCAGCGTGCACGACAGCACCCAGATCTGGCAGGCCACGGCCCGCGTCCGCGCGTCCATCGCGCGATCCGGGGGCGGCGCACACTCGAGCCCGCACCACCAGGGCGCCTGAGGAAGGCCGGGCCCGGCCGTTATGGTCGATTGGGACGGCGAAGGCTACGCCGATGTCGGCGCCCTCCAGCGCGCCGTCGCGGAGAAGTCGATCGCGGAACTCGCCCTCGCGGGCAGTGAACGGGTGCTCGACGTGGGATGCGGCGACGGATTCGTCACGCTCCGGATCGCCGAACGGGTCCCCAGCGGTTCGGTGGTCGGAGTGGACGCGTCGCCGCGGATGATCGCGAAGGCCCAATCGCGAGTCTTGCCGGACGGCGCCCGCGCCGACTTTCGTATCGCCGACGCACGCGACCTCCCGTTCGACGGCGAGTTCGACGTCGCGGTGTCGTTCAACGCGCTGCACTGGGTCCCCGACCTGCAGGTGGCATTGGCCGCAATCGCCCGCAGCGTCGTGGACGGCGGACGTGTGATCATCCAGATGGTGTGCGCGAGCCCGCGGACCAGTGTCGAGGACGTCTCGATGTCCGTAGCGGCGCGCCCGCGATGGGCGGAGTTCTTCACCGACTTCACGGCGCCGTTCATCCACGTCGAACCAAAGAAGTTCCGCGACATCGCGAAGGCAGCAGGACTCGACACCACCGACCTCGTCGTCCGCGACGTCGAATGGGATTTCGGTTCCCGCGAGAAATTCACGCGTTGGTGCACCGTCGGATCCACCGACTGGACCTCACACCTCGACGCCGCAGGCGTGCCCGAGTTCATGGACGACGTCGTGCGCGAGTACGAGCAGATCTCCGGACGCCCCGGACTCTTCCTGTTCACCCAGATGCGGGCGGAACTCGTCCGAACGCCCTGACCCGCGCTGAAGCACGCCTGCAGGGTGGTGCCTCCAGTCGGACTCGAACCGACACTTGGCGGATTTTAAGCCCGAATGCACCGATCAGAGGATGTTGCCATTGTGAGTTTTGTTGTGCGACATGGGAGGGTGCGCGGCGTGGGTGATCGTCCGACCTCTCGTGTCGGGTTGTTCCACTGGCTCTTTCGCGTCGAGGCCGGGCAGGTGTCGCGGGCGTTAGGTGATGATCGGCTGGGTGCGACCGAGTGTGTTGTCGAACAGGGCGTGCCACGCTCTTTCCCACGGCCAGTGTGTTGGTAGGTGCAGCGTCAACCTCCGGGCGGAGGAGGCGACGCGTGCGGGGACCGAGACGATGGTGCGCCGGATGGTGCCGGTGGTCGCCCTCGTCAGCTTCGGATAGCGGGTGAGGGTGCCGGCGGCGCGGGTGAGATTGAACGCCATCACCGCACAGACGAGCCAGGCCGCGTTCGCGGCGAACCGGCTCGAGGGTAGATGCGCGAGGGCGGAGTTCTTCAGGTCCGCGTGCACCTGCTCGGTGATGGCGTGGTGGCGGTAAAGTTTGTCGGCGGCGACGGCGAAAGAGGTCGTCGGGGTCGGTGGTGGTGATCTGGTCCCTGTTGCACGAGCCCAAGACAGTCTGGGAACTCCACCGAGTGTGGTGTTTCTTTCTTGTATCGGCGCACCGGTCCTCCTTCGCGGGAGCCAGGGAGGTTTCCCGCTGCCTGACAACCCATCCGAGGAGCCGGTGCCGAACCAGTGCTCGGGTTGCCGTCACCCTCCGAGGTATTTAATACGAACACAGACGATCGCATGTGGCAAATGCTCAAACAAGTCCGAGCAGAAAGTTTTCATGCATGAAACAAGTGAGCGAGCCCCGCTTTCCAGTCCTGCCGGAGGCGAAGAACGGCGCCACGTCGCAACCAACTTGATACAGGTACTGCCGTCGGTCACACGCCGGCGTAGCGAGTAAGGAGACGTGGAGTGTTCTCCGCAGCACATCCACAAGGAGCCGCGGGCACTGCGCCCGGTTTCAGCGCAGGTCTCCGATGTGCGGCAGACCAGGGGTTTTGCTCGCCGCCACGGCGGTGGCACCGTGCTCCAACGGATCTGAAACGCCCATACCTGCGGGGTCGCCGGCACTCGTGGCACGCATCGGGCACGTGAGGGTTCGATCCGTGTCGTTTAACTCGCCATCGGCGCGGGGCCCGTTCGCCATGCCCGCGACTGGACGACCCAGCCACCGTCAGCCCAGCGGCGTGACCCTTCTAGTCCGCCTACAAACTATCGAGTCTCGAAATCACCTTCACCCAGCGCTTGCGTACGCAGATACTCTGTGTTCGTATTATATTTGACCCGGAATGCCTGGCGCAGCGTTCGAGTGACTTTTCGCCGGTCCGCCGGTGCACAAACGTCCAGGCTTCAGAAGACGACAAAGGAGAACGCAGTCGTGCCCGAGTTACCCGCGGCCCAGTTCTACCGAACCTCGGTGGCCCACATCGCATATCGAGACCTGGGGTCGGGTCCAACCCTGCTCCTACTTCATGGAGCAGCTCCAGGAGAAACAGGATGGGACAGCTTTGCTGCCAGTATCGAAGTTCTGCGGACTAGGTTCAGAGTAATCGTTCCGGACCAACCCGGCTTCGGACAGTCATCTCTCGTTGAGGACAACGGACTTCCTTACAACGCCATCTCCGCGAAGGCAATGGCCGAGCTCCTCAGGCATCTCGGTACGGGGAGGGTGCACGTGTCGGGGAACTCTCTGGGTGGGGGTGTCGCGCTGCGATTGGCGCTCGAGTATCCGGGTCTCGTCGACCGCATCATCCTCGTAGCTCCATTCGTTCGCGGATTCTGCCCGCGATTTCTTGCACCCCCCTCGGAGGGGGCTGCGCTTCTCAACGACTACTTTCCCGGCCCGTCACCAGACAAGATGCGACACTTGCTCAGCCGGCTGGTGGGGGACGTCAGCACCCTTCCCGACCTCGACGCAGCGGTCGCGTCGCGGTACCAAGACACGCTGAGGTCCGAAATCGAGTCGGCAAACGAGCGCCTTGCCAGCGGCGGCTGGGTGGAGGACTACGAGCGCCGAACCCCAGCTCAGTGGATCAGCACCATAGACAATCTGACACTCGTCCTGTGGGGGCGCGACGACAGATTCTGTCCGACCGACGATGCGTTTCATTACTTGTCCGCGCTTCGCCGGTCCGAACTTCTGGTCTTTCCGGAAACCGGCCACTGGCTACAGCATGAACGAAGTACGGAATTCGCCAGCTACGTGACTGCCTTTCTCACCCGATAGCGCCAATTACACCCAACACCACATGTGCCGCTTCGAAGGATGCAAAGAAACAACATGACCAGTTCAGGTATGTCTCCGATCCCGCTCGCGAACGCGAGACAGTCGGCTCGGTCGGACGGCGGACATGCGGAAATTGCAACTCTCGGAAGCGCTGCGCCCGAACACTCTGCGGGACTGCCGACCGTCGTCGTCGTCGACGCGGGCGGGACGATCACAGCCACGACGCCGGACCGCATCAGCTACCTCAGTTATTCGCAGTCTCTCTCAGGCGGGATTACGGACCTTCTGATACGGATGTACCCGGAGCTCGGTCGTGTGGCCAAGGTGTCGGTAGTTTCGACAGACATCTCCGGCCTTTCGTCCGATTCGACTACCGAGAGCAGGCATCAGCTATCCCAGACAGTAGACGCCTGCCTGGCGCTCTCCGACGTGGTTGGCGTCGTCGTCACTGGCGGCACAAACATCCTGGAAGAAGACGCCTACTTCCTCGATCTCACCATCCGAAGCGAGAAATCCGTCGTCGTCACCGGCGCCATGCACCAGAGCGGAACGTTCACCGAAGACGGAATGACGAACCTGTTCAGCGCTATCCGCCTAGCGGCAAGCGAAAGGACGACCTCTTTCGGCACCGTGATTCTCATGAACGATCAGATCTTCGCCGCTCGCGAAGTGACCAAAACGGACGGATATCGCCTCGACGCCTTTGCTGCCGGCAGCTATGGGGCACTAGGCGTCGTGAACGCGGATCGAATCCGACTGATTCGTGCGCCGGCTCGCGTCACACTTCACGGAACAGCCTCCTGGAAGACTCCTTTCGACCTTTCCAGGAAGACCGCGGCCGAACTCGTACGTGTCGAGATCGTGAGCGGCTACCTCGACGCTTCGGCGGTCCCGATTCAGGCGCTTGCCGCCGCTGGAACCAAGGGCATCGTCACCGCGGGGCACGGACCCGGCAGCATGTCGGTTGCTCAGGGGGCAGCGATGGCCGCAGCTATAGCCGACGGAGTGCTTTTCGTCTCCGCGACCAGAACCGGCGGCGAAGGCAGATACGACGACGGATCGCCCGGAATCATCGGCGCCGCAGACCTGACGCCTCAAAAGGCGCGGCTCCTGCTTCAGCTTTGCATGAGCTTCAGCGAAGAAGAAACTCAAGTTCGGGACTGGTTCAAGTCGATAGGAGACCCGCAGTTCGGCTTACGACCTAAACCTTGGCGACGGTGACATCGCAGTCCGAAAGAGTCAGGAGAGCGGATCGCGCTTCACGGCCGACCGTTGTTCAAAAACTTCCACGCGCTACCGATCCGCCCAAGCCTTGGGACACGTCGGGCGGAGTCGAATGTGCGTTCGCGTCAGTGACATATCTGCATCCGGCGGCAACTAGCAGCGCTGTTCACTCAATTCGAACAGCGTGACCATGCGCCGGGGAATCGCAAAAACCGGTACGACGTCGACCTTAGCTCGACTAGCGCGGCTGTGGCCGATGCGCTGAGACAACTTCCGTACCGTCCCTGTGGAGGCTGTCAAGGGACATGAGGGCGTCCCTGTAGGCGGACAGCTGGTGTCCCTGTGCGCGGACAGCTGATCTCCCTGCCGGCGGTCAGCTGATCTCCCGC